>NZ_LZJH01000100.1:0-34056 GCF_001666745.1 Mycobacterium sp. E2699
GTGCCGCCGCCGCCGAAATCGAGCAGCCCGACCACTCCGGTCGCCGCCAGGCACAGCTCCGCGTTCGCCGCCGTCAGCGCCGCGATGGCATCGGAGACCAGGCGGGGCGCCATGCCGCTTCGCACGAAGCCCAGATGTGTTCGCAAGGCGTCGCGCAGCGCCTGCACGTTCGCGGGTTTCCAGTACGCGGGAACGGCAATCGAGATCTCCGAGGCCGCCGCGTCGGCCCCGGCGGCCCGCACCATGGCGTCCAGGGCTTCCACCGTGAGGAGGTCGGGGTCGTGCGCCGAGCCGTCGGGCGACACCAGCGCGACCGAGTCGCCGATACGCTCGATGAAGCCGCGCATCAGCACGCCTGGTTCGCTCAGCGGCGGATCCTCAGACGGCAGACCGATTTTCGGCGCGCAGTGCGGATACAGGGTCAGCACGGCGCGGCGTGAAACCGGCGGAGTTCCGTTACACGCAGCGACCAGGTTCGTGGTCCCGATCGACAACCCAACTGGGTCGTACATAGAGCGAATACCTTCGTCTACAGGGGTCGGTGGCCAGCGTTAACCATAGCCGCCGACACGCGGAAAGCCGATGGCTTGCAATGTCATTGGTATCCGCTCGATGTGAGAGCGTCATCGAATCGGGACCGGAAACCTATTGACAAACCGGCCAGATCGGGCGAAAGTGGCGCCGCGCTACACCACGGTCAGCGGCAGCGACCGCCTCGGCTGGAATTCGAACGACGACCCGCCACTGAATTTGGCCACCGACACCTCCGGCAGTTCGGCTGCGGCGGCGTCGGTTTCGAATAGCTCCGCGGTCCAGTCGGTGTCCGTGCCGTCGACCCGAACCGCAAGGCGCGGATCGACGGCGGTGGCGATCGCCTGCAGCGGCTGCACGGATGCCGGGGAGCACAGCGAGATCCAGGCGCCGTCGTCGTGCGCCGGCGACCGGTGCACGCTCAGCCGGTTGTCCGCGGTTTCGGCGACGACGTAGCCCGCCGGGTTGAGCAGCGGGTGCAACTCGAACACCTGTCGCGCTCCGTCGATCCCGCCCGGGAGGCCGAGCGCGCGGTGGATCCGCTCCGCCGCCAGCCCCGCCAGCCCGGTCAGGCCGCGGGTGCCCACCGAGACGGCCTGGGCGTCGTCGGCGGCCCTCGCCCGCACGGCGATGGCGAACGACAGGTACAGCAGGTGCATCTGCAGGCAGACCTCGTCGGCCATGCGGACCAGCGCCGAGTGCGAGAAGGCGCCGAAGTCGAGGTCGGACAGCAACGGACCCGAGTAGTCGGCATGCCCCTCGTCGGAAGAATCGATGGGGTCCAATTCCCAAGTGGCGGCGCGGGTTCGGCGAACGATGTCGAGCGCCGGGATGCCCTGCGCCTCGGGGTGCGACTCGTCGATGGTGACGGTCCAGGCGCAATGCGGCTGCCGGTCCGCGGGCACCCGCGGCGGCCGGTGGATCGGGCGCATCTGCGCGCGGGGGTTGGTCGCGACCGCGGTGGCGTCGAAGGTCGGGTCCTCGATGGTGTGGCACATGCCGAAGACGTACTCGTCGCCCATCGGCTCCACGTCGAGCAGCGCCCCGCAGTGGTCGAGCTGGAATTCGCCGTGCCAGCGGTCGTGGACGGTGTAGCGGAAATCCATGAATTGCGGCGGCGCGCCGATGTCGAGCTGCAGGCCCTTGAAGATGGTCGGCACGTCGACGCCCTCGTAGTTCAGCGCCCGCTGCATGCGCTTGGTGTAGACGGGGCTTGCGCCGGCCCACTCCTCGATGGCGATCTGCACCATCTCCTCGCGACCGAATTCCGTGATGCACCACGCCATGCCGGAGCGGTCGATCATGTGGCCGATCAACAACAGTTCGGGGACCAGGACGGAGAGCTCCTGACGGGACAACCGCGCGTAACGGGATCGGCTCACCGCCCAAAAATAGTCGGGTTTATGTTATAAAGTCAACAATGCCCTCATCCAGGTCCATTGCCCCCACCCGGCGCACCAGCGCGCCGCGCAAGCGCGGCGATGACACGCGCAGCAAGATCATCGACGAGACGGTGCGCTGCATCGTGGAGGAAGGGTTCGCCGCCGCCACCGCCAAGCACGTGGCCGAACGGGCGGGCGTGACGTGGGGAGTCATCCAGTACCACTTCGGCGACCGCAACGGCATGCTGATGGCGGTCGTCGACGACGGCGTGGCCAGGCTGGTCGACAGCCTGTCGTCGGCCAACGTCAGCGAGCTTCCGCTGCGCGAGCGCATCGAGGTCGTCGTCGACACCGCGTGGAGCTGCTACAGCAGCCCGACGTCGATGGCGGCCTTCGAGATCCTGCGTGCCACCCGCGGCGGCCCGGGCGCGTCGTCGCGGCGCCACCTGCTCGAAATGAACTCCGCGATCGGCCAGCTCGGCCGGCTGATCACCGACGACCCGGCCAATGCCGGTGTCGCCGCGGTGATTTGGGCCGCCCTGCGGGGTGTGGTGCTGGCGCAGATGGTCACCGGGACCGCGGTCGACTGGAGCCTCGAACGACGCGCCCTGATCGACATGGTCACGCGTGTGCTGCAATGACGGCCCAGGACGTCGCGACATATAACCTACGCACACGAAACGCCGATCCGGTTCGCAACCGTTTATATCTCGGCGAAAGCCCACGCTCTCCTACTGACCGCGGGCGCCCTCAACGTGTGTGCTGCAATGACGGGATGACCCCTCACGATGCGGCAGCCGACGTCGAAGCGATCAAACGGCTGAAGTACCGCTACCTGCGCGCTCTCGACACCAAGCACTGGGACGACTTCGCCGACACGCTGGCCGAGGACATCAAGGCGGACTACGGCCCGTCGATCGGCAACGAGCTGCACTTCACCAACCGCGCCGACCTGGTGGAGTACATGCGCTCGTCGCTCGGGCCCAACGTCATCACCGAGCACCGGGTGACGCACCCGGAAATCGATGTCTCGGGCGACACCGCCTCGGGCAGCTGGTATCTGCAAGACCGGGTGATCGTGGCGGACTTCGACTTCATGCTGATCGGCGCGGCCTTCTACCGCGACTCCTACCGGCGCACCGACGCCGGCTGGAAGATCAGCGGAACCGGCTACGACCGGACCTACGACGCGACAATGTCGTTGGCGGGCCTGGACTTCAAGGTCAAGCCCGGCCGCGCCTTGGCATAGCCCGGCCGCGCCTTGGCATAACCCGGCCACCCTTCGCCGAGCGTGAAGGCAGTGCGAAAAAATCCCGAAAAAGTCGCCGCGGCTTCACGTTCGGCGAACCCGGCCCGGCCTAATACTTGCCGAACACCATGGCCACGTTGTGGCCGCCGAATCCGAACGAGTTGTTGATCGCGTACTCGTAGCTGCCGTGCCGCGGCTCGCCCGCGACCACGTCCAGGTCGATCTCCGGGTCGAGGTTTTCCAGGTTGAGGGTCGGCGGAACCACCTGGTCCCGCAGCGCGAGCACGGTCAGGATCGATTCCACCGCGCCGACCGCGCCCACCGAGTGGCCCAGCGCGGCCTTGGGCGCGTACACCGCCGCGTTGCCGCCGTGCGGACCCAGCGCGTTGTTGATGGCCCTGCCCTCGGCCACGTCGCCCACCGAGGTGCCGGTCGCGTGGGCGTTGACGTGGGCGATGTCGCCCGGGGTCAGGCCCGCCAGCTGGATCGCCCGGCTCATGGCGTGCCCGGCGCGCTCGCCGTTGGGGTCGGGGGCCACCATGTGGTAGCCGTCGGAGGTGATGCTGGCCCCCATCAGCCGGGCCAGGATGTTGGCGCCGCGGGCCTTCGCGTGCTCCTCGGTCTCGATCATCATCACCGCGCCGGCCTCGCCGAACACGAAGCCGGTCCGGTCCCGGTCGAACGGGCGGCACGCGCCCACCGGGTCGTCGTTCTTGGTGGACATCACGATCCGCATCTGCGCGAACGCGGCGATCGCGACCGCCTCGATCTTGACCTCGACGCCGCCGCAGACCGCGACGTCGGCCTCGCCGAACACGATGCTGCGCCAGGCCTGGGCGATGCCCTCGGAACCCGACGCGCACGCGGACACCGGGGTGAGGACCCCGGCGCGGGCGTGCCGCTCCAGCCCGACGGCCGCGGCGGCGCCGTTGGGCATGTACTTCTGCACCGCGAGCGGCGACACCGCCTTCATCCCGCGGGCGCGCAGGTCGTCGTAGCTGAAGACGATCTGCTCGGCCGAGCCCAGACCCGTGCCGATGGACACCATCAACCGGTTCGGGTCGACCTCGGGCGAGCCGGCGTTCTCCCACACCCGGCGGCTGAGGATGGTGGACATCCGCTGCAGGTAGCCCATCCGGTGCCGTTCGGCGCGCGTCAGCCCCTCGTCGAACTCCTCCAGCAGGTGCCCGCCGATGCGCACCGGCAGGTCGTAGTGCTCGACGAAGGAGTCGTCGAGGGTTCGGATGCCGCTTTGGCGGTCCAGCAGCAACTTCCAGGTGGTTTCCGCGTCAGTTGCCAACGCGGTCGTCATGGCGATGCCGGTGACAACCACGTTCGGCAGCGTTTTCCCGGTAACCAGCTCTGTCATTGCGAAAGGCGCCTTCCGTGCTCGGGTGCTTCACGCAAGCGTCGCCCACGTCGGCGAATCATGCAAACACCACGCCGCCGGCGGGGTTATTTGGTAATCGCGATCACCGCGCCGGGCCGCAGCCAGCGGATGATCGACACCAGCGTGGGGTCGTCGATCGCGACGCAGCCCTCGGTGGGGGCGCCGTCGGTGGTGTGGAAGAAGAACGCCGAGCCGCCGCCGGGCACCTTGTTCTTGTTGACGCCCATCACCACCGCGTGCTTGTACTGCGGGATTTGCAGGTTCTCGCTGGCGGCCGTGCTGAACGGGCACTGCGCCTTCTGGCAGACCTGCATGCTGTTGAAGGTGGGGCTGTGGTCGTCGCCGCTCCACCAGTGGTTGGGTCCGACCTGCGTATAGGGCAGTCCCCCACCGGGATTCGGCGCGGTGCCGAAGGCCGAGTCGAGGGTGTACACGCCCATCGGCGTCGCCGGGACACCGCTGCGGGCCTGCGGCGCCATGCCCGCGGAGCCGACGTGGGTCGGGATGCCCGTCTTGAGGGTTTGCCAACCGGCCGCGGTGCGCTGATAGATGTCCATCGTCGCGTTGGAACCGCCGGTGCTGACCACCGAAACCACCTGCGTCGCGTTGCCGACGGAGTTCGCGAACCAGGGGCTGGCCGCGCCGCTGACGGGTGCCAGCAGCACCGCGGCGACGATCAGGCACGCCACCGCGCACAGCGAAGCGAGCAGCCGGCGCATGGATTCAATCGTCGGGCGACGCGAACCTCGGGGTCAAGTAAAGCTTTAGACCCGGTTGGATAACCGCGCCGTGACAACCGGCGCGTGGTCGGCCGGCGCGCTCGCGAAAGGCCGAAACACCAACAGGCACAACAGGAAATAGAGGTATCCCAGCGACCACCCCGCCAGCACGTCGGACGGATAGTGCACGTTCAGCGCCACCCTGGCGATCCCGACCAACAGCAGGCTGAGCGCCGTCAATACCACCGCGACGCGGCCGAGCGGGCGGCTCAGCAGCGGCAGCGCGAAGACGAGCATGGCCAGCAACGCCGACGTCGCCTCCAGCGCGTGGCCCGACGGAAAAGACCAGGAGGGCGCCGCCACCAGCATGGTCGACGGCCGGGGACGGTCCACCAGGCCCTTGGCCGCCCACGTCACCAGCCCGCTGAGCGGCGCACAGGCGAACAGCACGAGCGCGGCCCGCACGTGGCGCCGCACCAGCGCGACCACCGCCGCCACCATCCCCAGCAGCCGCAACGTGACCGGCCCCAGCGCGAACGACACCGCGTCCCACCAACTCACCCACATCGGGTGCTTGACGCCGATCTCGTGGGCGCGATTCAACAACGACCCGTCGAGGCGCTGCGGCCAAGCCCAGTGCCGGCAATAGCCCACCCACAGGACGGCGTAGATGAGCGCGGCGGCCAGGGCGACGCCCACGGCCCAGCCGGTCCGGGGGCGGGTCATCCCTCAACCGATACCAGCACCGCCCCGGCGGCGTCGCCGCGGCCGGTCATACTGGCGTCATGGCGGTCTTCGTCCGCAGGTTGTTCGGCATCGGCAAGCTGCCCGCCGACCTGCATGCGCAGGTCGAGGCGGAGGGCCTGCTCTACCTCGCCGACTATGTCGCGGTGACCCGGCGCTTCAAGGGAACCATCCCCGGCGTCCGGTTGCCGCACAGCGTCGCCAGCTACGTCGGCTCGCTGGCGTTCACCTCGGAGCGGGTGCTCGCGACGCTGTCGATGCTGCCCAAGCTGGCCGGGCCGACCGTCGACGCGCGCTGGGACGCACCCCAGACCGGCGCGGCCAAGGTCGAGATCTCGTCGACCGGTTTGCAGGTGCACGTCGATGTCGCCGGGGTCGACCCGAAGTTCAGCGGCGAACTGTCGCTGCACTACAAGGCGGCCATCCCGGCCGACGTGCTGGCCGGCCTGCCTCGGCGGTCCCTGGCCTTCGAGATGCCGCCCGAATACGTCTTCCGGGCGGTCGGCGTCACCTATTCTCCGTGATGGTCATCCGCGGCCAGGGTGGCTGCCGCAGCACCGCCAGGGTGCCGATCACCGCCGCGAGCAGGCCGGTGAGCACCCCGAGCAGCGCGATCCGGTTCTGATCGACGGCGGGCACCCAGCGGGCCTCGCCCCCACGCACGACGAACACCCCCAGCGGTTTGGCGACGGGGATCACGGTGGCGCCGTCGGCGGTCCGATACGGCTCTCCGTAGCCGCGCCCCTGGGAAGGCGACTGGTCGAGTACGTCGGAAAGCTTCATGGCGCGCTCCTTTCTGGGCTCGTCCCGGGTTCACGCTAACGCCGATTTCCTACGATGGCGGGTGTGACCGAACCGGCCTTCAGCCCCGAGGAGCGGCGGGCCGTGTATCGGGTGATCTCCGAGCGGCGCGACATGCGCCGGTTCTCGCCGGGCGGCGTGGTCCACGAGGAGGTGTTGGCGCGGTTGTTGCAGGCCGCGCACGCCGCACCCAGCGTCGGGCTGATGCAGCCATGGCGGTTCATCAGGATCACCGACGACTCGCTGCGCCGACGCATCCACGCCCTCGTCGATGAAGAGCGTCCGCGCACGGCGGCGGCGTTGGGAGAACGGGCCGAGGAGTTCTTGGCGCTCAAGGTCGAGGGAATCCTGGAGTGCGCCGAGCTTTTCGTGGCGGCCCTGTGCGACAACCGCGACAGCCACGTCTTCGGCCGGCGGACGTTACCGCAGATGGACCTCGCGTCGGTGTCGTGCGCAATCCAGAACCTGTGGCTGGCGGCGCGCGCCGAAGGCCTTGGCATGGGCTGGGTTTCCCTGTTCGACCCGCAACGGTTGGCCGCGCTGCTGGCGATGCCCGCCGACGCCGAACCGGTGGCGATCCTCTGTCTGGGCCCGGTGCCCGAGTTCCCCGACCGGCCGGCCCTGGAGCTCGACGGGTGGGCGTATGGACGGCCACTGCCGGAGTTCGTGTCCGAGAACGAGTGGGAATCGCGCCGAGCCTAACGCCCGGTGGACGCAAACGCCCTGCGGTATCGTCGCCGGTCGAGGTGACGGTATGACGGGCGAAGATGCCAGATGACGGTTAAAGACAACCTGCTGATCGTGCACTGGCACGACCTGGGGCGATATCTGGGTGCCTACGGCCACCCGGACGTGTCCAGCCCGCGACTGGACCGGCTTGCCGACGAGGGCATCCTGTTCACCCGGGCCCACGCCACGGCGCCGCTGTGCTCGCCGTCGCGCGGATCGCTGTTCACCGGGCGCTACCCGCAGAGCAACGGGCTGGTCGGACTGGCCCACCACGGCTGGGAGTATCGCAGCGGTGTGCGGACGCTGCCCCAGATGCTCTCCGAATCGGGTTGGTACTCGGCCCTTTTCGGTATGCAACACGAGACGTCCTACCCGAAACGGCTGGGCTTCGACGAGTTCGACGTGTCCAACTCCTACTGCGAGTACGTGGTCGAACGCGCCGAGGAATGGCTGCGGGACAGCGTCGAGAACCTTGCGGGCCAGCCGTTCCTGTTGACCGCGGGCTTCTTCGAGACGCACCGGCCCTACCCGCACGACCGCTATGAGCCCGCCGACGCCGCGCAGGTCGACCCGCCCGACTACCTGCCCGACACCCCCGACGTCCGCGGCGACCTCGCCGACTTCTACGGCGCGATCACCACGGCCGACACCGCCGTCGGCCGGCTGCTCGACGCGCTGGCCGAAACCAGGCTGGACGACAGCACCTGGGTGGTGTTCTTCACCGATCACGGGCCGGCGTTCCCGCGCGCGAAATCCACGCTGTACGACGCCGGAACCGGCATCGGCATGATCATCCGGCCCCCGGCGAGACGGGCGGTGCCGCCCCACGTCTACGACGAGCTGTTCAGCGGCGTCGATCTGGTGCCGACGCTGCTCGGGCTGCTGGGCGTGCATGTGCCGGCCGACGTCGAGGGGGTGTCACACGCCGACGCGCTGCTGGCGGCGGGCCCGCGCGGCGAAGCGGTCCGCGATCAGGTGTTCACGATGAAGACCTACCACGACTCGTTCGACCCCATTCGCGCGATTCGCACCAAGGACTACAGCTACATCGAAAACTACGCGGCGCGTCCGCTTCTCGACCTTCCGCTGGACATCCAGGAAAGCCCGTCGGGGCACGCGGTGGCGCCGTTCATCACGGGCCCGCGCCCGGAGCGCGAACTCTACGATCTGCGAACCGATCCGACCGAGACCGACAACCTGCTGACGGGTGACGCGGGCCCCGACGCGGACATCGAGGCGATCGCGGCGGATCTGGCTGTGCGCCTGCATGATTGGCGCCAGCGCACCGGCGACGTCATACCGTCGGAGTTCGCCGGCTACCGCATCGCCCTGCGTTACACCGAGACCTATCTGCAGATACACCGCATGAGGCCGAGCAGCCGGTCGGCGATCGCCGCCGACCGCGGCATCGCGGAGTAGGCGGCCACTAGCCGCCGGAGCGCTGGGCGCCGCCGACCTCGGCGACGATGAACACCCGCCGGAACGGGAAGATCGTGGTGCCGTCGGCGCGGGGCGGGTACGCGTCGTCGAGCAGTGGGATGAGCTCCTGGCGGAACTGCTCCCAGCTCTGGTCGTCGAGCCGCTCGCGCACCGGCACCAGCGCGGTGCCGGTGATCCATTCCAGCACCGGGTTCGCACCGGTCAGCTGATGCAGGTAGGTGCTCTCCCAGACGTCGATCTTGCATCCGGCGTCCAGCAGCAGATTGGCGTAATTCATGGGCGGCTGGACCACCGCTCCGACCCGAAAGGGTATGTCGCGCATGAGTTTTGCGTAGGGCTCGCGACGAGCCAGCGTACGCACCGTGGCATGGGACGGGGTTTCGAAGTTGCCGGGCATCTGCACGCCGATCCACGAGCCCGGCGCGAGCTGCCCGGCCCACCGCACCAGCAGGTCGGCGTGCTCGGGCACCCAATGCAGGGCGGCGTTGCAGATCACCACGTCGGTGTCGGCCTTGGGCTTCCAGTCCCGCAAGTCGCCGATGGTGGCGTCGATTCCGCGTTCCTTGGCCGCGGCGACCATCTCCGGTGAGCTGTCCACCGCCTCGATCACGGCTTCCGGCCAGCGCCGGGCCAGGTACTTGGTCAGGTGGCCCGGGCCGCAGCCCAGGTCGACCACCCGGCGCGCCTGGTTTGCGCCCACCCGCGACACCAGGTCGTAGAACGGGCGGCTGCGATGGTCAGCAAAGGCCAGATAGACATCGGGATCCCACATGTCGGTCCTCCTGATCAACACCAGCACGGGTCGGGCTGATTAGGTAAACCGTATTACCGCATGCGGCCACGGCGCCGACCGAGTGGGCGATAGCATCGCGGTTGTGACGCAGCGCGACCCGGATCCGGTCAATCCCCCGGTCCCCGTTCCGGACGTGCCCGGTGCCGACGTGCCGCCCGGCGCCGCCGGATTGCCGCCGCGCTCCGCGCTGTCGCCCCGTCAGCGAATGGTCGTCGAGGCGGCCGCCATCTCCGATCTCGCGCTGCGCACCGCGGTCGCGTCGGTGCTGACCACCACGGTCACGCCGGCCGTGCTCGCCACGGCCGCGCGCGCCGGCAGCGAACGCGACAGCCTGCGCTTCTACGCCGAGCTCGGCGCGGAACGCGATCCGGCGAAGTCGTTTCCGGCGCCCACCGACGTGCCCACGGTCTCGTCGCGGCCGGCCAACCGGCTCGCGGAGTGGATCGCACACGGCGCCGTCGACAACATCTCGTTCCCCAGCAGCTTCCGGGCGATCAACCCCGACTTGCGGACGCGGTGGAGTGCCTTGTCCGCCAACAACATCGTGCACGCCCAACACTGGCGTCACGGCGACGGACCGCATCCCACGCTGTGCGTCATCCACGGCTTCATGGGGTCGTCGTACCTGGCCAACGGGCGGTTCTTCACGCTGCCGTGGTACTACCGGTCCGGTTACGACGTCCTGATGTATACCCTGCCCTTTCACGGCCCGCGAGCCGAAAGGTATTCGCCCTTCAGCGGTTTCGGCTATTTCGCCGGCGGCCTCAGCGGTTTCGCCGAAGCGATGGCGCAGGCCGTGCACGACTTCCGGTCCATCATCGACTACCTGCGCCACACCGGGGTCGAGCGCATCGCGCTGACCGGGATCTCACTGGGCGGTTACACCTCCGCGCTGGTGGCTTCGGTCGACGACCGGCTGGAGGCCGTGATTCCCAACTGCCCGGTCGTGACGCCGGCGACGATGTTCGACGAATGGTTCCCGGCCAACAAGCTCATGGGGCTGGGACTGCGGATGTCCGGGATCAGCCGCGACGAGCTCATCGCCGGGCTGTCGTATCACTCCCCGCTGAACTACCGGCCGCTCCCGCCCAAGGACCGCCGGATGATCATCACCGGCCTCGGTGACCGGATGGCCCCGCCGGGGCAGGCGGTCACGCTGTGGGAGCACTGGAATCGCTGTGCGCTGCACTGGTTTCCCGGCAGCCACGTGCTGCACGTCAGCCAGCTGGACTACCTGCGGCGGATGACGGAGTTTTTGCGCGGGGTCATGTTCTAGAGCGTCGGAGCTGACGACTCACGAGGCCAGCGGTGCCCGGTGCGCGCCGGCCGCGGGCGTGGGCCAGTCCAGCCGCTCCAGGAGGCCGGCGGGTTCTCCGGCGTGCCCGTCAAGCCGTTGCGTGGACGACAGATCCAGCGCCGCCAGCGCGGGCCGGTGATTTCCCCGTTGCGGGATGAGCCCGGGCAGCGGCGCCCGCGCCGCGGGGGGCGTGTCGGTGAGAAACGCACAGGCTGCCGCGACGGTGCGGTGCGCCTTGTCGCCGGCGATCTCCAGCGCCGTGCAGGTCTCGCGCACCGGGTGCGACCGGATCGCCTCCAGCGTGTCGGCCAATCCGTCGTCGACGCGGACCTGATAAGCCGCAACGTAATCCGAGTCGCCGCGCTGCACACCCCGCCAGGTCTCGCGCGCGTTCGGCGCCAGCAGCCGCGGAACGTCGTCGGGCGCGACGCTGCCGGCGTCCCAGCCGATCTCACGGAGGTGGTCGGCCAGCCGGCGCGCGGCCACCTGGGCCGTCTCGGCCAGCGGGATCCGCGACGAGCGCGCCTGCAGCGCCGCCATGTTGTCGGCCGCCGACACCGTGAGCCCGATCCAGGTCTGGCGCCTCGACGCGTCGGATGCGTTGTCGCGGCTGGTGATTCGGATCTTGTCGGCGCGGATGCCGTAGCGGTCCAGGTACTCCGCGATCAGCGGCAGCGGGAGCACATCGGAGTCGCCGAGCGGCGGCCCGAGGCGCAGCAGGGCGGTTACTGCCGTGGCAGAGCCCGATTCGGGTACGAACCCGCTGCTGCGGCGCGACATCGCCAGGCGGCGGCGCAGGATCGTGGTGAGGTAAAGGCCGTGCCACCACGCGAACAACACGATCACGACGGCCGCCGCGACACCGAGTACCCAGTAGTCGCGCGGCGATCGCCAGGGGTACGCCAGCACGGCGGGCACGACGGCCAGCAGCGCCAGCGTGATTCTGCCCCGGCCCGGAATCGGTATCGAGCTGCTCACGGGGTGGTCTCCTTCTTTCGGACGATGGCGGTGATCGCGGCGGCGGCCGCCACGACCAAGGCGAGCGCGGCGGTTCCGGCGAACGCGACCGTCCGCGGTGTGGTGTCCGTGGGGGTGGGCGCGGGCGGAACGGCGACGGGCCTCACCGCGCCCGGATCGGGATGGTTGCCGGTAGGCAGTTCCCACGTCAGCGCGGCCACCGGGTCCACGGCACCGGCGCCGACGAGGTTGGACGGCGCCCGGGCCCCGTTGTGCGCGGTCGCGGTGATGCGCTGGACCACCTGCGCCGCGGTCAGTTGCGGATACTTGCCGCGCACCAGCGCCGCGACGCCCGACACGTAGCCGGCCGCGTAGCTGGTGCCGCTCAGGGCGACCAGGTGCTGGTGCTCGTCGGGCAGGCCATTGGCAAGACCGGCAAGGCCGCCGCCGTCGCGGTTGCTCACCGACACGATGTTTTCGCCGGGCGCCGCGACGCCCACCCACGGGCCCGCCATGGTGAATCTGGATGGCTGCCCGTCCGGCGTCAGGGAGGCCACCGACAGCACATACGGCTGCCACCAGGACGGGATGGAGACCGACGTGACGCCCGCCCAGTTACGCGGGTCGTCCGGACGGCTCAGGTCGGTGAGCTGATTGGATTCGCACGAGGATCCGCCGGCGACCGATCCGGTCGATCCCGTGTTGCCCGCGGCGGCCACGATCACCGCGTCCTTATCCACCGCCGCATACCGGATCGCCGCACCCAGCACCGCCTGATCGACGGTGCGGTCCCAGGGTAGGCAGGTGACCTCCGAGATGTTGATCACCCGGGCGCCCAGATCGGCCGCATGCACGATCGCGCGGGCCAGCGTCGCAACATCGAGGGCCGCCCGCGCCACAAACGGGTCACCGCCCGGCGTTTTCGGCGAGAACTTCGCCGATGTCGCCCTGATCGACAGCACCCGCGCCCCGGGCGCCACCCCCGCGAACCCGTCGTCACCGGGCTGGCCGGCGATGATGCCGGCCACTAGGGTGCCGTGCCCGTCGCAGTCGGTCAGGCCGTCGGTCGTCTCGACGAAGTCGCCGCCGGGGTCGACGTTGGGCAGCCGCTGGCTCGGCCGGACCCCCGTGTCGATGACCGCCACCAGTTGGCCGTCGCCGCGGGAAAACTGCCACGCCGCAGGAAGATTCAGCATCGCCTGGCTGGGCGTCGTCACCGCCGGATCGCTACCCGGGATGACGCCGGAGGTGCTGCACGGGCCGCGCTGTTCCATCGGCTGCCCGGGCCCCGGGGTGCCGCTGGGCGGTGGCACGCCGGGATCCACCTTGGGCTGGTCGACCGCGAACGCCGAGGGACAGGTCCACATCATGGCCGCCAAAACGGCTGTGATACAGGCGAATCCGGTCCGGATCATCGATTGAGCACCCAGGCGAACAGACCGACCAGGTAGGCCATCACCGGGATCAGCGAGGCGTCGAGGCCGGCCGCGACGAAGCCCACCAGCCGCCGCAACGGCAGCGAATAGCTTTCCGGCGAGGCGATGCCCGGGTTCAGCGCCACCACCACCCACACCGAGGACAGCGTGGCGAGCACCACGGCCGCGCCGAGGGCGCCGGCGTACCGCCCGGTCGCGGTGTAGAGCACCACCAGGACGCCGCCGGCCACGAAGGGCTGGGCGAGCAGCCAGGCCTTGCACGCCGCCGAGTCCCAGACCCGGGCGCGCAGGACGGATGTGGCCGCGGTCGCGCCGACCACGTACCAGCCGACGCCGCCCAGCGACTCCGGGCGCAGCGCGACCGCCACCGACCCCAGGACGCTGAGCAACACCGCGGCGGCGATGAACCCCGTTTGATGCGCGTCGCCGATGCGCACCCGCCGCGGCAGGTCCTCGAGCACGCGCAGTGACGGCGCCGACGGGGTGGGATCACCGGGAGCCGGAATGACGGGCAGCGGGAAGCGGGCCCACAGCGCGGACAACGGAGCGGCCTCGACGGTGACCAGGAGGGCGGCCACGATCAGCCCGCAGCCGATGCTCAGTAGCGTTGGATGCCAGAGCAATTCGGCGCCGGCGGCCAGCAACACCCCGGCGCCGACGGTTGCGGTCGTGGTGAAGAACGCGACGACTCGTTCGCGCTCGGCGCCGGGAACCATCAGGGCGATCAGCGACCATGCGGTGACGCCGGCCGCGGCGAGCATCAGGTGCGCCGGCCCGAACCGGCCGGGCACCGCGAGCACCAGGGCGGCGCCGAGGGGCACGAGGGCCGCGATCGTCAGCGCCATTCCGGTGCGCGCCGACCGCGCGGTGGCCAGCAGGCCGACGACCCCGGTCAGTGCCGCGATCACGGCGACCGCGACGAGCCCCGACAGCGCGCCGGTGGCCACCCGGTAGGTGACGCCCAGGCCGGTCGCCAGGAAGGCCACGGCGATCGCCGCCGCCAGCGCCGCACGCCGGATATGCGCTGTGCTCCAGGGCCGCAGCCGTGACGTCGAGAAGATCATGGCGGCGTCGGCGACGTCCTCGACGATGCCCGGCGCGGCGGGCCCGACGGGCACGGGCTGCAGCGCCAGCAGGTCGCCGTCGACGACCCCGACGGTGTCCAGGCTGGCGTCCAGGCTGAACGGTGCGCCGCCGATGGGTGCCAGGCTCAGGTGGGCGGCCGCCAGAGCGTCGAGAGTGTCGCTCGTGTCGCCGTTGGCGGCCGCCGGGGCCGCCAAACGCTTGACCGCGGGCAGGATTTCGCGCAGCGGCAACTCGGCCGGCAGGGCCATCTCGGTCAGCCGGCTGTCCGCGAGGATGGCGACACGGACGATCGGCATGACGGCGCCGGACGTCACTGACATGTTTGTCTCTTCTCTATCTCGTTGCTGCTAGGAAACCTGTGCGGAAAAGTCTCGGGACAATCGCTGCCCGGGGAACCACTGGCCGTCGGGCAGCAGGGCGGTCAGCTGTTCGATCGCGACGGCGATCGCGAAGGGGGTGCCGGGGGCGAAGGTGGAGACCCACTCGCCGTCGAAGGCGCGGGACGGGCAGACCAGGACCCTGCCCGCGGCGGTGTCGACGATGCTCATCCCGACCTCGGTGGTCGAGTGCCGGCCGTCCCGGTGGCAGCCGGCGACAATCTCGACGTAGCTGCGCGGCCCGGAGAACACCGACTCCACCACCGGTCGCGCCGACGCCGGGATACCCAGGTAATCAACGACTTCCGACAGCTCCGCGCCGGCCCGCAGCCGCTCGTCGGCGCGGGCGCCCACTCGCATCGGCATGCTGAACTCGTCGAACCGGGCCGGCGGCCGCTGTGCCAGCCCGGCGCCGAGGATCGGGACCAGGCCCCGCGCGTCGGCGACGTCCATCGCGGTGAAGGTGATCAGCTGCGCGCTGCGCAGCGCGACCACCGTCTTGCCGGTCGTCCCGGCGCGCCGCGCCACGAGGCCGCGCAGCAACTCGGCGGGGGCGCCTTCACCGGTTGTCTTGGCGGGCCCCACGTAGCGCAGGTCCAGCCACCGGTCGGGAAAGCACACCGCCCTGATCCAGTCGGCGACGGCCGGGTTGATGTTCCCGTCGGGCGACACCAGACCCATCCGGGTCAGTTCGGCGCGCCGGCGCTCGAAGAACTCGGCGCGCTCCGTGGCGTCGCGATAAGGCGTGGTGATCGCCAGTACCCACGGAAAGCTGCCCGCCCCAACGCTTTCCGCGATGAACCAGGCGTGATCGACCGTCAGCTCGACGGCGTTGGGTGCTGCGCTCATGCGGCCTGGTCTAACCGCCCCATTTGGCGGCTTCGGCCTGGTCGCGGGCGAGCATGGCGGTGGTGTTGGCCTCGTGGGTGCCCGCCATCGACTGGTAGGCCCGCACCAGGCTGTCCATGGCCTGGTTCCACTGGGCCTGCCACACCTGGTAGGTCATGCCGGTGTCGCCCTGCCAGGCGTTGGACAGCGTGGCCTGCTCGCTGGCGATGTCCGAACCGAGCGCCTGCAGCGTGCCGGCGTAGCCGGACATGTCCGCGGCGTGGCCGAGCATTGCGGGGTAGTTGTACATGATTTGCGACATCGCAAGTCCTTTCGCGGTAGTAGGTCTTCTCAGAACGCGGTGTAGCCGGAAGCGGCGGCGGCGTCGGCGGCCACATACGTGCCGGCGGCGTCGCCGAGGTTGGCCTGCGCGATGTCGAGCAGGGTGTTGATCCGGGCGGCGACCTCCACGAAGCGGGCGTGTGCGGCCTGGAACGCCGCCGACGATTCGCCCTGGTGGAACGCCTGCGCCGACACCGCCTCCTGCTCGGCCTGGCTGATCGTGCTGCGCATCAGCGCGGCCTTGGCGGAAAACGCCGACTGCGCGGCCACCAACTGCGGAATATGAGCGTCCAACATACTCATGGTGATTGGTTTCCTTTCGCTTTCTTAGGGTTTCGGTTGCTCGCTGCGTCGTTACCGGCCGTCGTCTCCCCCTGTCCCCGTCTCGTGATCCCACGTCCCCGGCACCATCGGTACCCGGGGGCCGCCGAACTCGTCGTCGGCCAGCTTTGCCAGCCCGGCCGCGCCTACGGCGGTGTCTTTGTGCGCGGTGCCCGCGAACCCCAGCCTCCGGGCCCCTTTCCCGGAAGCCACCGCCGAGACCAGCTCGTCGGGTTCGTCGCGGGGCGCAACGCCGATGTCGGAATCCATGTCCAGGAACTCGTCGCCGTGTTCGCGCATTGCGGCCCGCCGGCGCCGCCGCGTCCGCGCCTCGGCCCGGGCCGGTGCCGCCGCGCCGGCCGCCGGAATGGTCGCCGCCGGCGCCGTGATGCCGCCGCGCGGGCCCAGCGTCGGCCCCGCCTCGGGGCCCGGACCGCCGCCCAAACCCACCAGATAGGCGAAGTTTCCGGCCGCCGCCGCCCCCGCCGGCGCGGCCGCCGCCCCTGCGCCCGCGGCCCCCACCGAAGCCGGCCCTCCCGCGGGAGCCGCGACCGTCGGGGCCACGCCGGCGACCGGCCACACGGTCGAAGCGGTTGCTGCGAGGGCCGGTGCTCCCGCCGCCCCCGCCGCGATCGGCGCGGCGATCGGCGCGAACTCGCCCAGCGGCAGGGTGATCGAACCCAGGCTCAGGCCCACCCCCAGCGACAGCGCCATGAGCATGGGACCGTACGTGGCGATGGGCGAAATCACCTCGTAGGCGCCGAAGAAAAGCAGCGGCGCGTAGGCCACCAGCGCCGCAACAGGATTCGTCGCGAACGCGGTGATGATCTGCTGCAACGTCCCGACCGGATTCTGCAGCAACGCCGAGAACTGGGCGGCCCCGTCCTCGTAGAAGTTCAGGAAGGATTGCAGCAGTTGCGCAAGCCCCGACACCGGGTTGCTCTGCGCCGCTGAGCCCGGATTCACGATCGTCGGCGCCGGTGTGCTGCGCGGCGCCGATGCCAGCGCCGCGCCGGCGGCCGCCTGGTAGGCGCTCATCGCGGCGGCGGCCTGCACCCACATCCGCACGTAGTCGGCCTCGTTCAGCGCGATCGGAATCGTATTGATCCCAAAGAAATTCGTGGCGACCAGCACGCCGTGGATCATGTGGTTGGCGGCCAGCTCGACCAGGGTCGGCATCGCGGCCAGGGCGCTGGTGTAGGCCGCCGCCGCGACCTCGTGCTGGGCGGCCACGCCGGCGCTGTCGGCGCCGGCCTGCTGCAGCCACACCAGGTACGGCGCGTGCGCCGCCGCGTACCGCTCGGCGCTCGGCCCCTGCCATGCCCCGGCCTGGACCGCCCCCAGCATCCCGTCGAGTTCGGCCGCCGCCGAGGCGTATTCGGCGCTGAGCGAGGACCAGGCACCGGCGGCCGCCAGCAGCGACCCCGGTCCCGGGCCGGCGCTCAGCAACGCCGAGTGCACCTCCGGCGGCTCGGCCAACCACATTGGGGCAAGGGGGGACGTCACTGTCAGCCGGCCGCCATCCCGTAGGTCGCCGCCGCCGCGGCGTCGCCGGCGAGGTAACTCGCGCCGGACTCGCCCACGCCGACGCCGGCGCGGCCCAACTCCTCGACACCCTGCGCGGCGACGGCGGCGTGCTCCTGGCCCTGGGCGCTGAATCCCGCGGCCGCCTGCAGCGACACCGGATCCGCCGCCGGCGGCACCACCGCGGTGATCGCCGGTGCCGCCGCCGCGTGCGCGGCCGCCAGCCGCGCCGTGAGCGCCTCCACGGCCGCGCTGGCCGCGGCCAGCCCCTCGGGAACCACTCGCAACGTCATGACTAACTCCCCTTCTGTTGCGTCTCACCGGACATCACGGTCTCCCCGGCCAGCGGGTTGACCAACTGCACGTACGTCGGAATGTCGCTGTCGCCCAGCAGGATCGCCCGGCCGGCCGGCATCCGGCCGAACCGCTGACCGCGGATCTTGCCGCTGTCCTGCGGATTGCCGGACAGCATCAGCGTGGTCGCCTGCAGGTCGTTGAAGCGGCGCAGCAGCGGGCTCGTCATCAGCGCGTGGGCCGACCCGGTGGCCCGCGCCGTGACGATCACCCGCAGGCCCAGATCGCCGGCCTGTGCCAGCTGCGCGATCAGTGGGGTCCACGGCCGCTGCCCCACGTAGGGACCGCTCATCGCCGGCGCATCGGGTATCTGGTCGACGTCGTCGACGATCAGGTAGTGGGTGTGGCCCTGGTAGCTCCAGCGGGACAGCTCCGCCGGCGACAGGCCCGCCGGTGGCCGCCGGGACTCGATCAGGTTGGCAAGGCCCAGCATCGCGGGGGTGACCCGGTCGATGTTGGCGGTGTATTCGTTGTCGGGGAACAGCGGCTCGTCGACGAGGTGCAGCCGCCGGTCCAGCACGGTGAACGCCACCCGGTCGGCGGTGGAGTGCTCGCGGATGGTGCGGATGAGGTGGCGTAGCAGCGTGGTCTTCCCGGACTTGCTGTCGCCGAACACCATCAGCAGCGGGTTCTGGGCGAAGTCGACGACGACGGGCGCGAGGTCCTCTTCGCGCTGGCCGATGACCACCGACTCCGACCCGCGGTAGAGCGGCCCCAGCCCGTCGGGTGAGAGGTTGGTGGGCAGCAACCGAACCGGCGGCGCGGACACCCCGGGGTAGCGGGCGTTGATCGCGGGGATCTGACCGAGTTCGGGGGCGGCGAACAGGAAATGCTCGGCGGCCATGGTCAATCCGCGGCCCGGCTGGTCGTGCGGGACGCTGTCGGCGGGGCGGCGCAGCGCGCCGGCCAGCCGCACGTTGCTGTCCCGCGCGTCGTGCAGCTTGAGCTCGAGCCGCAGTCCGAGGCCGTCGCGCATGGCCAGCGGCACCTCCAGCCAGCTCGGGGTGGTGATCACCACGTGGATGCCGTAGGCGAGCCCGATGTTGACCAGCTCGGTCACCTTGGCCAGCAAGGGATTACGCGTGTTGAACTGGTCGGTGTTGTCCCGGCCGAATGCATACAGGTTGTCGATGACGAGGAACACCTCGCCGTAGCCGTCGTCGGGCGCCGAACCGTGCCGCTCGCGGAAGGCCTCGCGCCGCTGCCGCGACAGCAGCAGCTGCTCCAGCTCGCCGAAGGTGCGGCGGATGCGCTCGGGCTCCAGCGCCGAGGCGACGCCGCCGACGTGGGCCAGGTCTTCCAGCGCCCGCAGCTGCCCGCCGCCGTAGTCCAGGCAGTAGAACGTGACCTCGCGCGGCGAGTGCAGGCCGGCCGCCGACATGATGAACGTCTGCAGCGCGGTCGATTTCCCCGACTTGGGGCCGCCGTGGATCACCATGTTGCCCGCCGACGAGGTGGCGTCGAACACCAGCGGGTCGCGGCGCATCTCGAAGGGCTTGTCGATCTCGCCGAGCGGCCAGCGCCATTGCCCTTGGGGCACGCCCGCGCGCGCCAGCACCGCGGTCAGCGGGATCGGTTCGTCCAGCGGCGGCAGCCACAGCTGCGGCGCCCGCGGACCGTAGCCCGCCAGCTGTTCGCCGATGGTCGCGATCAGCTTGCGCGGCGGCCCGGCGACCTCCTCGTCCTCACCGGTGGATATCACCGTGCCGTGATCGGGCTCAACCATCCCGGCCGTGAACAGCTTGGGCTCCGGGTTCGAGTGCACCACAAGGGCTTTGGCCGCCCGCGGCGGCTCGTAGATGCCATCGACGTAGGTGCTGCGGAATTTGATCGGGGTCGCGCCGGGTGCGGGCACCAAAAAGCCCACGCCCTTGTGCTCCTTGCCGGATTCGATGTGGTAGGCGTCCTCGACGCCGATGATCTGGCGGGACACGCTGGGGCTGGCCACCTTCAAACCGATTCGGTACGAGGTGTTCTTGTCGATGTCCTTGATCTTGCCCACATCCAGCGTCTGGGACGCGAACAGGATGTGGATGCGGAACGAGCGGCCTTTGCGCGCAACGTAATCGAACAACTCGGCGTATTCCGGGTGGTCGGCCAGCATCAGGGTGAACTCGTCGGCGACCACGAACAGCGTCGGGATCGGCGGCAGGTCGTGCCCGGCGGCTACCGCGTTCTCGTACTCGGTCACCGAGTTGAACGCGCTGCCCTGCACGCGGCGGCCGGCCTCCCGCAGCAGTGTCTCCCGGCGGGCCACCTCGCCGCGCAGCGTGTCGGCGAAGCGGTCGGCCAGCGACTTCTTCTCGGCCATGTTCGAGATCACCGCGACCACCTGCGGGAAGTTCCGGAAGCTGTCGGCGCCGGCCTCCCCCTTGAAGTCGGCGTAGATGACGATCAGCCGGTCCGCCGAATGGGTTGTCAACAGCGACAACAGGATCGACATCAGGGTCTGCGACTTGCCGGAACCGGTCATGCCGATCATCAGGCCGTGCGGGCCCATCCCGCCCTCGGCCTCGTCCTTGAGGTCGAACATCAGCGGCTCGCCCGTCGCGGTGACGCCGATCGGGACGCGCAACTCGTCGTCTCGGCGGCGCGGCGCCCACAGCGTCGGGACGTCGAGCTGCGACGCGTCCGGGATGCCCAGCAGCGTGGTGAACGTCGCGCCGCGGGTCGCCGCGGAGCGCAGGCCGGCGTGCGTCGGGTTGGAGTCCCACCGCGACAGCTGACGGGCCAGGTGGGCCGCGTCGTCGGCGCCGAGCCGGTCCGCGCTGTCGATGTAGGGCTGCCAGCCGCCGGTCTGCCAGCGTTCGATGGTTCCGCCCGCGATCCGCAGGATCGGCTTCTCCGGATCCGAATACTGCTCGCGGTGCGGGGGTGTGGCGGAGCAGTGCACGACGGTGACTCCCGCCCGGCCCGTCGCCAGCGCCGAGGCGTTGAGGTCGAAGTCGGGGTCGTCGACCACGATCAGCAGGTGCCGCAACGCATCCGCGGGCGCACCGGTGAACGCGGGCCGGTCGGCCAGCGCGGGCCGCAGCATCTCGGCCAGCTCGTCGGCGTCGGTCGACAGGAACCGGGCCGGCCCGACGCCGTCGAGCTCGCCGGGAATGTCGGCGTGCGGCAGCCACTTCAGCCAGGACCAGTCCGGGTCCTCCAGGTCGCGCGCGGCCAGCGCCACCCCGAGCACCGTGGGGTCGTGCCACGCCACGGCCTGAGCGATCAAGGCGCGCAACGCGCCCCGCACCTCTTCTTGGGCGCCGAGCACGGTGATCCGGGCGACCCTGGCCAGGTCGATTCCGGTGGGCACGTCGCGGACCGTGCGCTGGGTGTCCAGCAGGCTGCGTAATGCGCTGTGCGACACCGGTTCCAGGTCGATCTCGTCGGCGGTGTCGTTGACCCGCAGCGCGGTCGCCAGCGGCGCCTCGTGGCGACCGGCCCGCAGCACCAGGAAGTCCGGGTCGTGCGGGTCGCGCTCCCACTGGCGGCGCGAGCCGGGTACCGCTGCGAGCGCCGCCGGGTCCGGGTGCGACCACTCGGCGGCCGCGCGCTGCTGGGCGGCCTGGGTGCGGATGTTGTCCCGCACCACCGACAGGTAACGCAGGTAGTCGGCCCGTTCGGCGTCGACCTCCTCGGTGCGGGTCTTGTTGTCGTTGCCGCGGTACAGCGCGGTCGCCGCCAGCAGCAGCACGAACGGGAAGAACAGCGTCTGCGGGGAGATCACCCGCATGCCCGTGGCCACCAGCGCCACCACCATGCCGACGATCAGGATCACCAGCACGTAGGGCATGGCGCGCCGCAGGAACGACGGCGGAACAACCCGGGGCAGCTCCGGCGGCGCCTCGATGGTGATGGTGCCCTTGCGCGTCGTCGGCGGCGCGAGCCGGCGGCGGGCTTCGAAAATCAGTCGGCTCATCGGCCCTCTCCTTGCGCCGCGACCGGGCGGCCCGGCCGGGCATCGGGTACCAGGCCGTCGTGGGCCAGCAGCGCGTCGGCGCGCGACAGCGTCGGGCCCGGCGCGAACAATGACAGCACCGACCACGGGACCGGCACCGCGGGCGCGTTCAGGCCAAGCGCCTCAACCGTTTTCCCGTGCCCGGCCGCGCCGTCGGCCTCGGTGTCGATGCCGTACCGCACCCCGGTGTCGGAGACCCAGAACAACGAGCCGGCCGCCGGTGCCGCCGGTCCGCCGCCCACCGTCTGGGCGAAGTAGCCGGTACCCGGCGCGAGGGCGACACGAGTGGCGATGCCGGCCGAGCCGCCGGCGACCAGGTCCACCGTGCGCACCGCGTCCGGTATCGGCAGCACCGACCCGGACAGCAGGCTCAACGAGCTCGCCGCCGCGCCGGCCGGCTTGCTCCAGTGCGCGCAGGCGACGGGGCTCTTCGCCGCGTCGATCGCGTCGATCTGCCGATCCGGGTAGCGGCCGGTGTCCAGCATCCGCGACACCGGCAGCCTCGCCACGTCGTCGGCGCCCAGCCGCGGCGGTTGGTCCAGCCCATAGGAATTGGAGTTGCGCAGGATCGCGGCGAGCACCGGCGAAATCGGCTGCAGGCCGTCGGGCAACACCGCGTAGTAGCGCAGGGTGCCGGACGAGTTCTGCTCCAGGCCATAGGAGACCACGACCGCGCCGATCGGGGCGGGCACCGAGAAGGGCGCGGGCCCACCGGCATTCGGGATCGGCGGTGCCGTCAGCGCCGGGGACTCGGGGATCGCGTTGAACAGACCTTGCGCGATCGGCCGCGGCCCGGGCACCTGTGAGCCTCCCAGCCCCAGGCCCAACGCGTTCGTCACCGCGTGGTTGGACAGGTCGACCTGGCTGCGCTTGCCGTCCCAGAGCAGCCAGGTGGTGTCGCCCCTGTCACCGGGGAAGTCCACCAGGATCCCCTGGTTGGAGTGGATCGCGGTCGCCCGCGCGCCGGTGCCGTCGGGTGGGCCGGCGATCACCGTGACGCCCGTGCTGTGGGCGCCGTGCGTGGTGCCGCTCACGGCGTCGCACACCGTCCAGTCGGCGTCGTGCGAGGCGTTCTGCACCATGCGCTCCGGGGCGCCCGGGATGCCGATCAGGTTGCCCAGCGGAAAGCGGTCCAGCTCACTGCTTTTCACCGTGGTGGGGTTGACGGGGTGTCCGACGATCAGCCGTGCGGAGGTCAGGTTGAGCACCGGGTGCAGGTCGTCACCGACCCGCACGTACAGCGCGGCGGTCGACCGGTCGGCGAGCACCGCGTTGTTGCCCGCCGACCCGCTGGGCCGGATCAGCGAGAATACGAAACAGCCGGCCAGGCCGGTGACCAGGATGAGCACGCCCATCAGCACCGCGCGGGACTGGGTGCGCAACGGGTCGACCAGCATCCGGGTGTCGTGCAGGGCGATGCCGGAAGCGATCCGGCGCATCACGAAACGCCAGCCGCTCACCTGATGGCGGGTGACGAATCCGCGCCGGTATTCCACCTTGTCGGGGTTGTCGTTGACCGGGGTCCGCGGGGCGAACGAGCGCCGGTCCCCTTCGGGCTCATGGTTATTGGTCGTCATGCCGGCACCGACAGCCCGAGACCGCGCAGCAGCGGCTCCACCGACTTCTCGACGTCCTGGTCGGTGATCGTCATCAGCTCCTCGTCACTGAAGTCCCCGGTTCCGGCGTGCTCCGAATGGTCGAGCCGGAATTCGCGTTCTTCCTCGGAGCGCTCCACGATGTTGCGGACGAACCGGCCGTTGCCCGCGATGTCGAGGTTGCGCCGCGAGATCCCGTTGGCGTCGGGCGTCGACTCCGTGGCCAACTTCGAGAACAGGGCCTCCATGTGGTCCAGCGCTGCCGGCTCGAAGACGCTGTCGCGCTGCTCGGCCATCTTGTGCGCGATCTCCACCAATTCCCCCGGCGTGTAGGAGGGGAAATCGATGTTGCGGGTGAACCGCGACCGCAGGCCCTCGTTGGTGTCGAGGAACTTGTCCAGGTCCGCGCGGTAGCCGGCGATGATGACCACCAGCCGGTCGCGGTCGTTCTCCATGCGGGCCAGCAGGGTGTCGATGGCCACCAGCCCGAAGTCGTTCTTGGCCCCGGTGGCCACCAGGGCGTAGGCCTCGTCGAGGAACAGCACCCCGTCCAGCGCGCTGTCGATGATCGCGTTGGTCTTGGCCTCGGTCTCACCGATGTGTTGGCCGATCATGTCGGCGCGGTGCACCTCGCGGATGTTCTCCCGCTTCAAAAGCCCGAGGCCGCAATAGATCTTGGCGACCACGCGGGCGATGGTGGTCTTGCCCGTCCCGGGCGGCCCGGCGAACACCAGATGATGGGTGCGCTGCGCCACCGCGAGCCCGCGCTGCTTGCGGACCAGCTCCATGGCCACCGAGCTCTTCAGCCGCGACACCTGGTTCTTGACCTCTTCCAGGCCGATGAACTCGGCGAGCTGGCGTTCGGCCTCGTGCAGCAGCGCGGCCTTACGCTCGTGGGCGGCGGGGTCGACGAAGTCCTCGGCGCTGGGCTCGGTCGCCGCGTCCCAGGGGTCGGTGCGCGCGTCGATGCGCGCGGCCGTGGTGGTCACGATCCCGAAGCTGGTGTCGGACAAGGCCTGTTCGACCTGCTCGTTCTCGGGATGGGCCGCGTACAGATCCTGAAGCACTTCGCTCGCCGACTCCTCATCGACGTGCGCGCGCAGCACCAGCCCCTTGGCCAGCGCGCCGTCGACCGCCGCGACCGCGACGGGCCCGTCGGGCTCCTCGAGGTAGGACAGCGCCGGCGCGAACATGCCCAGCCGGGCCAGCGCGGTGCCGAGGGTCACCTTCGCCGCGTGGGAAAACGTCTCGTCGAGATCGGTGTCGTTGACGATCGGGGTCAGCAGCTTGACGACGTCCGACCAGCGCTCGGCGCGGTAGTTGATGACGACGGCGGCCCACCGGGCCTCGCGCCAGCCGGGGCGGCGTTTGATCAGGCCGTCGACGATCTCGTGCGCCTCGGCGAACCGCCCTGTTGCAGCCAGCGCCGCGGCGTGGGCGAGGTGGAAGTCGTCGGGGGTGGCGGCGCGGAACTGCAGGTACAGGCCGGTGTCGTAGCGAAAGCCCAGGGCTCCGGGCGCCAGCTCCACCTGGCGCTGCAGCCGCCCCGCGGTGGCCGCCGTGCGGGCGACGGCTTCCAGCACACGCAGGGAGACGTCGCCGGCGGCGGCCAGCCCGGTCCAGGCGTCGCACTGGTCATGCGCGACGCGCGTCAGCGCCGTGAAACCTGAGCGGGCGGCGTCCAGGTCGGCCGGGCGCCGGCGGTCGTACACGGCGATGCCGAGCGCGCGGCAACAGGTGGCGAACCGGCTGACGACGTCGCCGTCGACCCTGACGTCCGAGCGGGAGCCGACGGGCCGGGCGGAGAGCATGCCCGTGTCACCGCGCTCCACGGCCGCTCCTGTTCATCTACGTAGCCTCCCCTAACCTAACCTGCCTGAAGTTAGCATTGCATAAGCTAACTGTCGAGGCTCCCGAGCCCGTAGGGCTCACCATTCGTGACCCGTTCCACCGCCGTTGACCAGCGTGTTCGTCGGCGAATGGCAAACCGGCGACCATCGGAGCTTACTGAAAATCGTTTTCATTATCAATCCAGGTCCCCGGCACCATCGGTACCGCCGGCCCGCCGCCGAACTCGTCAGCGGGAAGCGTGGCCAACCCGGCTGCCGCCACCGCCTCCCGGCGCTCCGTACCGGCGAAACCCAGGGCGCCCGCGCCGCGCTCGGACGCGACCGCCCCCGCCGCGCCGAAGGCCGGCTCTTCGCCGGTGTCCCACTCCGGGTCGACGAACTCGAACCGGTACCCCCGATGGTGGTCGCGCATCGAAGCCCGCCGGCGCCGACGCGCCCGTTCCTCCTGTCGCGCGGCCGCCGCCGCCGCGGGGGCCGCGACGCTGTCGGGCTCCGGCGCCGTGCGCCTTGCGCCCGCGCCGATCCCGGCGCTGGCCCCCATGGTCGGGCCACCCACCAGATAGGGAAAACCGCCGCCCGCGACGCCCGGGGACGGCGGGGGGGCTCCGGCCGCCGCCGACACCGGCGCCGGCGCGGGGGCCGGCACGGAAGCCGGGGCGGGGGTGATGGCCGGGGCCGTGGCGGCGACGCTGACCGCAGGCAGGCCGCCGGCCGCCGCCATGCCCGGCGCGTCCGGGACGGGGGCGGCCGCCGCGGCGGGGCTCACCGCGGCGGGCTGGATTGCGGACAGCCCGCCCAGGCCCGCGAACCCGCCAAGAAAACCGGCGCCGAGCGGCGCGGTGAGCGCGAGCGGGATGACGGCCTGCAGCTGCGGAAAGGTGGAGAAGACCTCGCCCACGTGGGTGGCCTCGTCCGCGACCAACGCGGGGATGTCGGATTCGATCTGCGCGATGGACTCGCCGGGGTTCTCGGGGAACTCCTCGATGTCGCGGCCCAGCGTCTGAAAGATCTCGAGAAAACGGTTCTCCCACCAACTCAGCTGCGTCGGGTCGCCGGCATCGTTGTCGATGATGTCGCCGCTGTCGCCGGTGTCGGTGCCGTCGCTGTTGTCGTCGGCGGCCAGGATCTGCGGCGCCGGGTCGGTCTGCGGCGCCGACGCCACCGCGGTGCCGGCGACCGCCTGATAGGTCGCCATCGTGGTGGCCGCCTGGACCCACATCCGGACGTAGTCGGCCTCGTTCAGCGCGATCGGGATGGTGTTGATGCCGAAGAAGTTGGTCGCCAGCAGCACCGCATGGATCGCGTGGTTGGCCGCCAGCTCCGGCAGGGTCGGCATCGCGGCCAGCGCCGCGGTGTAGGCGGACGCCGCGGTCTCGTGCCGGGCGGCGGCCGCCGCGCTGTTGGAGCCGGCCCGCATCAGCCAGGCCAGGTAGGGAGCGTGCGCGGCCGCGTACCGCTCGGCGGTCGGCCCCTCCCACGCCCCGGCCTGCACGGCGGCCAGGATCCCGGTGAGTTCGTCGGCCACGGACGCGTAGGTGGAGCTCAGCGAACTCCAACCCGCGGCGGCGGCCAGGAGCCCCCCCGGGCCGGGACCGCTGCTCAACTGGGCCGAATGGATCTCAGGGGGCAACGCCATCCACACCGGCGCGGTCATGGCAACGACTCCTTACCCGATCGGGCTGGACTGAACGACCGCCTGGGCTGTTGGGCGGCGTCGCGAGCCCCGGGTAGTAGTCGGTGGACGGCGGGGAAAAGTTCCCGTCAGGCCTTGACGGCGCTGACCAGGGTGTTGCGGGCGATCATCGGCCCGGCCTCGGTGTCGGGGCCGGGCACCGGCCGGCCGACCTGCCGGAGGTAGTCCGCCAGTGGGGTGCCGACGGCGGTCCAGCCGCGCCGGCCGAACCATTCGGTGGCCGGCGCGTGCCGCTCGTTGTAGACCAGCTGGAAGAACAGGCGCTGATCGCCCTCGGCGGTGGCCGCGCGTTCTTCCTCGACCGCGGCCTCGAACTCGTCCGGGTCGAGCGGGGCGCCGTCCTCGATCGCGACGTGGCTGCCGTGCCCGGCGAGGCCGTCGATGCCGGTGAACAGCTGCTCCTGCGCGGCGGCGGGCAGGTAGATCAGCAGGCCCTCGGCGATCCACGCCGACGGCTTGGCCGCGTCAAAACCGTTGTCGCGCAGGGCCTGTGGCCAGTCATCGCGAAGGTCGACGGCGATCTCGCGGCGCTCGGCGCGCGGTTGGGCGCCGTGGCCGGTCAGCACGTCCCGCTTGAAGTCGAGGACCTGCGGACGGTCCAACTCGAAGATCGTGGTCCCCGCCGGCCAGTCCAGCCGGTAGGCGCGGGAGTCCAGGCCGGCCGCCAGGATGACCACCTGTCGCACGCCCGCGTCGGCCGCCCGGCGGAAGTACTCGTCGAAGTAGCGGGTGCGGGCGCCCTGGAAGTTGACGAAGTGCTCGCCGAAGTCGGGGCTCTTCAGCGGGTGGTCGGGTTCCCTGCCGTCGAGGACGTCGGCGGCGGGACCGCCGACGGCGCGGCAGAACAACTCCGCATACGGGTCGAGGGCCAGCGGGTCGGGCTTCTGCGCCTCCAGCGCCCGCGCGGTCGCTACGAACAGCGCGGTCGAACCGACACTCGTTGTGATGTCCCAGGTATCACCTTCACTACGCACGGAACCGACATTACGCGGCCCAAAAACGCCCAGCCCCTCGCGCAGCACAAATGAAAACGGTTATCGTTCTCCCGTGAGTGTCTTGCGCTTCCGCCCCCTCCGCGCGTGGGTCGCCGCCGCCGGGCTGACACTCGCCGTGGCGGGCTGTTCAACGAATCAGACCACGACCTCTTCGCCTGCTGGGGCCACCAGCGCGCCGGGAGCCACCGGCAGCACCGCCGCCGCGTCTTGCCCGAGCGCCCCGGTCGCTGTCGTGGTCAGCGTGGACCAGTGGGGCGACATCGTCTCCCAGCTGAGCGGCGCGTGCGCAGCCGTCAAAACCGTGCTGGCCAGCTCATCGGTGGATCCGCACGACTACGAGCCATCGCCCGCGGATGCGGAGTCCTTCGCGGGCGCCAAGCTCGTCGTCATCAACGGCGCCGGCTACGACTCGTGGGCCGCCAAGCTGGCCGCCGGCTCCGCCGCCGGTGCCCATGTGGTGAGCGCCGCGGAAGTCACCAAGACCCCGGAGGGCGCCAATCCGCATCTGTGGTACCTGCCTTCGGCGGTGACTGCCGTCGCCGACGCCGTGACCGCCGAATTGAGCAAGATCGACCCCCAAGCCGCGGACTACTTCAGCTCGCGGCGATCGGCTTTCACTTCCGCAATCGCGCCGTACACGGACATGATCGGCAAGATCAAGGCGGGGGCGGCAGGCAAGGCCTACGCGGCCACGGAGACTGTCTTCGACTATCAAGCGCAGGCACTGGGCCTCGTCAACAAGACCCCAAAGGGCTATCAGCGGGCGACTGCCAACGAGACAGATCCGTCACCGGCAGACATCGACGCGTTTCGCACCGCGCTGGGGACGCGAGGCATAGACGTCCTGATTTACAACACCCAGACCGAGGGGTCGATCCCCCAGCAGATCCGTTCGGCCGCCCAACAGGCCGGGGTGCCGGTCGTCGAAGTGACCGAGACCGTGCCACCCGGGCAGACCTCGTTCGAAGGCTGGCAGTGCGCCCAGCTCGTCTCATTGGGCAAGGCGCTCGGTGTCAGTGTCTGACCCCGCCGCCGCCTCGCCCGCGCTGGTGTTCACCGACGTCAGCGCAATCCGCGGCGGGCGGCTCATCTGGTCACATGGCACGTTCACGGTGCCGGCCGGCGGCATTGTCGCCGTCATCGGGCCCAATGGCTCGGGCAAAACGTCCTTGTTGCACATGGTCCTCGGCTTGGTCCCGGCCGCGCGCGGACAGATCGAGGTGTTCGGCCGCCGCCCGGGGCAGGCCAACGACCGCATCGGTTACGTGCCACAGCATTATGCCGAGAGCTCCGGGGAAGCCATCCGCGCCTCCGACGCGGTGATGCTCGGGCTCACCGGGCGCCGATGGGCGTTTGCGCCCAGCACCGCGGCCCAACGGAAGCGAGTCGCTCAGGCCCTGGCCGCCGTCGAGGCCACCGACATCGCCCACCGGCGGCTATCGACGCTTTCGGGCGGGCAATGCCAACGCATCGCACTCGCCGCAGCTCTGGTGGCACAACCGCAGCTGCTGATCCTCGACGAACCGCTGGCGTCACTGGACATTCACAGTCAACGCGACATCGTCGCACTGCTCGCCCGACTGCACACCGAGCTGGCGGTGACCATCCTCGTGGTCGCCCACGACCTGAACCCGCTGCTGCCAATTCTCGACAGCGCGATCTACCTGCTGGACGGGCATCCGCATTACGCGCCGATCCACGAAGTCGTGGACGAAGCGCTGCTGACCCATCTGTACGGCACGCCAATCGAAGTCGCGCACACCCTGCACGGGGAGCTGTACATGAGGAGCACATTGTGACCGCCCACTTCGAGGCCTTGGGCTACCAACCGAATTGGTGGCCGATTCTGACATCGCCGTTCATGGGCAACGCCCTTGTCGGCGGGACTATCGTCGCGCTGGCCGCCGGACTGATCGGCTACTTCGTCGTGGTGCGACAAACCGCTTTCGCCGCACATGCGTTGGCCCACATCGGTTTTCCGGGCGCTACGGGCGCGGTTTTGTTGGGCCTGCCGATCATCGTCGGGCTGTGCGTGTTCTGCGTGGGCGGGGCGCTGGCGATTGGCGCGCTGGGCAAGCGCGCCGTCGATCGAGAAGTGGTCACCGGGACCGTTCTGGCCGCGGCGAGCGGTCTCGGATTGTTCTTCAACTCGCTGGCCACCAAGAGCTCCAGCACGTTAACCAATGTTCTATTCGGAAACCTGCTCGCCATCTCCGACGATCAACTGCTCAGCTTCGCGGTCCTGCTCCTGGTGCTGGGGCTCAGCGTCGGAGTCATCTATCGGCCTCTGCTGTTCAGTTCGGTGAACTCATTGGTTGCCGAGGCCAAAGGCGTGCCCGTGCGTGCGTTGTCCATGATCTTCATGGCGCTGCTCGGGGTCACCGTGACGATGGCGGTTCAGGCCGTCGGGACTTTGCTGTTGTTTGCCCTCGTGGTCACCCCCGCCGCCACCGCGATCATGCTGACCCCGCGGCCGGCAATGGCGATGATCGCTTCGACGGCGATCAGCTTGGGCGCGGTGTGGCTCGGACTCGGCGCGTCCGCCATGTTCAACCTGCCGCCGAGTTTCCCCATCGTCACCATCGCCTGCGTCATCTGGCTGACCGTCTGGATAAGCGACCGCCGTCGGCGCGTGGGCGCCCAAGGCGTAGACGAATCAGCCGGCGCCTCAACCAGACTGACAGCATCATCGGAGCCTCGTTCCGCAACCTCGGGGCTTTGAGGACGGTCAGGCGCAGAGAGGAGTGTCCCGCGTGTCTTCGCCTGCTGGACCGCCGCGGCGACGCTCCACGGCCAAGCAACGAGCCGTGTTGGAGGTCCTCCGGGAGCAGGAGAACTTCCGCAGCGCGCAACAGATCTATCTCGACGTTCGCGGAGACCGCCGGCTGCGGATCGGACTGACCAGCGCCTACCGCATCCTGCGTACGCTGGCCGCCGACCGGATCGCCGAGACCCAGCGCGCCGAGGACGGCGAGGTCCTCTACCGTGCGCGAACCGGGCCCGGTCATTGTCACTATCTGGTCTGCCGGCTGTGCGGCCACGCAGTGGGATTCACCCCCGCCGACATCGAAGAGGGCACCCGCAGGCTGAGCCGCCAGCACCACTACACCGACGTCACACATTACGTCGATCTCTATGGCATCTGTCCGCGGTGCCGAACCGCTCCGGCGTCTCAAGCACCGCCGGCGGACCGTCGACGGCCACCGTAGCGGCGGTGGACTTCTCCACCAGGCCGGCGCTGTCGACGATACGGCGGTCGCCGGCCGGAGCAATCGAGGCAACGGCAAGCCATCAATGAGGGTAATCGTAGGGGTTCGCCGGGGCAGCTATGCGAGTGACCGCGGTGGCGTGCAGGGTGGGGATCTTGGGCGAATTCGGTTGCCTGGGCGGGACTTCACCCTCCACCCGAATCCAGGTGTTGTCGGGTAATCCGGTGGCCAGGGCGGCGGCCGGGCCGCCCAGGTGGATGCGCGCCAGTTGGGCGTCGGCCGCGCAACAGATGATGACGACGCGGCCAAGGTCAACGCCCTGCGCCTCGTTCAGCACAAAGCCGGTCACGGTGATCGGCCGCCCCTTCAGCGAGCCGGTGGTGTCCTGGGCCTCGCGCATCAGCACCTCCGGCAGCGACAGTTCGGGAGCCCTGCCCGGGGGAATCGGCGGAAACGCCCTATTCAGAACATCATTGGACACCGACGTCACCGACGGCGCGGCAGCCGACGGCCTCAGCGCCGGCGGCGTCACGAAGCACAGGGCCACGATGGGGACGACGAGCAGCCACACGATGCCGCGACTATGGGAGTGCCCGTGGTCGTGATCGTCGACCCCTTCCCCGATCCGCGGCCCGCCGCGGCGGATGTCGCCGACCATCGCGACGAGCGCCAAGACGATGAGCAGCACCGCCGATGCGACCAGCCACGGCAGCAGTCCCGGCCTGACGTAACGGGTGAACTCGCCCGTGATCGTGACCATGACGATGCTGATGCCCACCACCAGCAGCACGGTGTTCTCGGTTTCGCGGGTCATCACCTACCACCCAGAACGAACAGCCCGACGCCACAGGCGCATGCGACGGCGACGAGGAACGTGGCGGGGGCGAAGCGGGCCGCGAAAGCCCGGCCGAACATCCCCGCCTGCATTGCGAACAGCTTGACGTCGACGGCCGGGCCCACGACCAGAAACACGAGCCTGGGCAGCAGCGGCACCATGATCATGCTGGCGGCCACGAACGCATCGGCCTCCGAACACAACGCCAGCACCACTGCCAGAGCGGCCATCACCGCCACACCCAGGATCAGGTTCGACGCCATCCGCGTGAACACCCAGCGCGGCACCACCACATGGAGCGCGGCCGCCGCGGCGGCGCCCACTACCAAATACGATGCGGCCTGCAGAAAGTCGTGTCTTGCAGCCTCGGCGAACACCGTCCAGCGCGACTCGGTCCTGGTTCCCGAAGCGGGCAACCGGCGGGTGATCCACTCCGCGCGGCCCCAACGTGACCACAACCAGCCCATGATCACCGCGGTGAGCAGCGACGCCCCCATGCGCGCGACGACCATCTTCGGCGCACCGGGAAACGCCACCGCGGTGGCCACGAGCACCACGGGGTTGATCGCCGGCGCGGCCAGCATGAACGCCAAAGCCGCCGCCCCCGTGGCCCCTCCTTCGCCAAACAATCGCCGCGCCACCGGAACCGAACCGCATTCGCAGCCGGGCAGCGCCGCCCCGCCGACGCCGGCGGCCAACACCGCCACGGCGGGACGACGCGGCAGCCAGCGCGCCAATCGTTCGGGCGACACGAACACCGCGATCAGTCCGCTGACCACCACCCCGAGCGCCAGGAAAGGAACCGCCTGCACGAACACCCCACAGAACACGGTGCCAGCGGTCGACAACGCCGGGCTGAGCGCGACCGCGCTGCGCAGCCGCGTCGCCGCGAATGCGCCGACGAGCAGAATGCCCACCAGCACTTCCATCGACCCGACCCGCAACCTGGGCCGGGTCCTCAGCGTCGCCATCACGCCAGTATGTCAGCGCGCGGCCCACAGATCGGGACCTGCGGACGATGTCTGCGGCAGCTCCCTGAGCTCAGCGAGTCGAGGAGCGATTTATGCGCCGGCACGCCGGGTGTAGGCGCGGCGGATTGACGAGCTCGCAACGTCAACCGTCGCGTCGTTCGCCGTCGCGGCCCCGTTCGGGACCCTCGCCGGCACCGCCCGGGCCCCACGTATTCGGCAACATCGGCATCCGCGGGCCACCGCCGAATTCGTCATCGGCCAGGGTGGTCAAGCCCGCGGCCTCGGCGGCCGCCTTCGTGCGGCCCGTGCCGGCAAACCCCAGCGTTCCGGCGCCCCGGTCGAAGGCCCCTGGCTCGGCGCGGGATCCACCCCGATCCGGGTCCACGTCGACATTCATGTCCATGTATTCGTCGCCGTAGCCGCGCTGCCGCGCCCGCTGCCGTCTGCGCGCTCGCGCCGCCTCCCGTGCGGCCGCCGCGGCAACCGCGGCCCCCGCGGTGTCTGGTTCCGGCGCTTTTCTTTTCGCGCTGGAGCTTGCACTGGCCCCCATTCCGGAGCCGAAGCCGATGCCGGGAGGCCCCACCGCATAGGGAGGGAAGAAACCCGGCGGGCCGGCGGCCGCGGGCGGAGCCGGTGCCGGGCCCGCGGGCGCGGCCTTC
>NZ_LZJH01000101.1:0-41904 GCF_001666745.1 Mycobacterium sp. E2699
GTCGCCGTCGACCACGACCTCCGACCCGGACACGCCGAGCCCGTTGACGCGGGCGCTGATGATCTGCTGCGCCTGCGCCAAGGCCTCCCGGCTCGGCCGCGAGCCGTCCGGCGTGCGGGCCGTCAGCGTGACGCGGGTGCCGCCCTGCAGGTCGATGCCCAGCTTCGGCGCGGCCCGCTTGTCGCCCGTGAGGAACACCAGGAGGTAGGCGCCGATCAGCAACAACAAGAAAACCGACAGGTAGCGGGCAGGGTGCACCGGCGCCGAAGACGATGCCACGTTCCTCGTATCTCCTTGAGATTCGGTTTCTTACCCCGACAGAGCCTAGTGTCGGCCGCCGTCCCGGTCGTCGACGCCCTCGTCGTCCAGGGTGTCGAGGGCGTCGTGCTCGACGGGGTCGTCGGGCAGGATCTTGTCGCGCACGGCCAGCTTCATCCAGGTGGTCACGATGCCGGGCGAGATCTCCAGGTCGACGGTGTCGTCGGTGATCGCGACGACGGTGGCCTCCAGACCGGACGTGGTGTGCACCCGGTCGCCGGGCCGCAACGACTCCTGCAGGTCGATGGTGGCCTGCATCGCCCGGCGCTGGCGACGCTGCCCGAAATACATGATGCCGATCATGATGATCACGAACGGCAAGAACAGGATCAAGCTATTCATGCGGCCAGTCTGCCAGCATCGCAGGTCGCCACTTACTGACCCCGCTCACTCGCGCCCGAACGGATAGGCTTGAACGGCGACGTGACATGCGCGCCGCGGTGAGGAGGACGTCGTGGCCAGCCTCGAGCAGAGCCGCCAGCTGGTCACCGAAATCCCCGGTCCCACATCGCTGGAGCTGACCAAGCGCCGGGCCGCCGCGGTGTCGGGCGGCGTCAACATCTCCCTGCCGGTGTACGTCGCACGCGCCGGCGGCGGCATCGTCGAGGACGTCGACGGCAACCGGCTCATCGACCTGGGATCCGGGATCGCGGTCACCACCATCGGCAACTCCTCGCCCCGCGTGGTGGACGCGGTGCGCGCGCAGGTGGACGACTTCACCCACACCTGCTTCATGGTGACCCCGTACGAGGAGTACGTCGCCGTCGCCGAGCAGCTCAACCGCATCACCCCGGGCTTGGGCGAGAAGCGCTCGGTGCTGTTCAATTCCGGCGCCGAGGCGGTCGAGAACGCCGTCAAGGTCGCGCGCTGCCACACCCGCAAGCCCGCCGTCGTCGCGTTCAACCACGCCTATCACGGGCGCACCAACCTGGCGATGGCGCTCACCGCCAAATCCATGCCCTACAAGAGCGGCTTCGGCCCGTTCGCGCCGGAGGTCTACCGGGCGCCGCTCTCCTATCCCTATCGGGACGGGCTGCACGACAAGGAACTTGCCGCCGACGGGGAGAAGGCCGCCGCGCGCACCATCGGGATCATCGAGAACCAGGTCGGCGCCGACAGCCTGGCCGCCGTCATCATCGAGCCGATCGCCGGCGAGGGCGGATTCATCGTGCCCGCCGAGGGGTTCCTGCCCGCGCTGCTCGACTGGTGCCGTCGCAACGACGTGGTGTTCATCGCCGACGAGGTGCAGACGGGGTTTGCGCGCACCGGCGCGATGTTCGCCTGCGAACACGAAGGGATCGTGCCTGACCTGATCTGCACCGCCAAGGGCATCGCCGACGGATTACCGCTGTCGGCGGTCACCGGCCGCGCCGAAATCATGGACGCATCGCATGTCGGCGGTTTGGGCGGCACCTTCGGCGGAAACCCCATCGCGTGTGCGGCGGCACTTGCCACCATCGCCACGATCGAGAGTGACGGACTTATCGAGCGGGCGCGGCAGCTGGAACGGCTGATCACCGAGCCGTTGTTGCGCCTGCAGGCCGCCGACGACCGGATCGGCGACGTGCGGGGCCGCGGCGCCATGATCGCGATCGAGTTGGTGAAGTCGGGCACCGCCGAGCCCGACGCGGAGCTGACCCGCAAGCTGTCCACCGCGGCCCACGCGGCCGGGGTGATCGTGTTGACGTGCGGCATGTTCGGCAACGTCATCCGGCTGCTGCCGCCGCTGACGATCAGCGACGAGCTGTTGATCGAGGGCATCGACATCCTGCGCCGCATCCTGGCCGACCTCTGATCCCGGGCCGCCGGAGGGTGCGCAACGTCACAACTTAGGTGTTCCGTTGAGGAATACCATTAGTTTAGCTAACGTTCTAGCCTTCAGCGCAGCGTCGCGCGATCGAGCTAGTTACTCCTTAAACCAGTCAAGGGAAGCTGTATGTCGACTACCACCACCTCCGAAGAGCGGCTCGCACGCCGAGTCGACGACCTCACCGCCAAGGACCCCCAGTTCGCCGCCGCCCGGCCCGATCCCGCGGTGGCCGCGGCCCTCGAACACCCCGGCCTGCGACTGCCCCAGGTGATCCGGACCGTGCTGGAGGGTTACGCGGAGCGACCGGCGCTGGGCCAGCGCGTCGTGGAGTTCGTGAGGGACGCCAAGACGGGCCGCACCACGCTCGAGCTGCTCCCCCGCTACGAGACGTTCACCTTCCGCGAGGTCGGCGAGCGGGCCGGCCCGCTGGCGCGCGCCCTGAGCCACGGCCTGCTGAGCGCCGGCGACCGCGTTTGCGTGCTGGGCTTCAACAGCGTCGACTACGCCACCATCGACATTGCGCTGGGCCTCGCCGGCGCGGTGTGCGTTCCGCTGCAGACCAGCGCCGCCATTACACAGCTGCAGCCGATCGTCGCCGAGACGCAGCCGAGCCTGGTCGCGTCCAGCGTCAACCAGCTGCCCGAGGCCGTCGAGCTGCTCCTGAGCGGTCACGCGCCGGCCGAACTCCTCGTCTTCGACTACCACCCTGAGGTCGACGACCAGCGCGAGGCCGTCGAAGCCGCCCGCGCACGGCTGGCCGACGCCGACGTCGTCGTCGAGACCCTGGCCGACGTCCTCGACCGCGGGAGGTCGCTGCCCGACGCGCCGCTGCCGGCGCCCCAGGACGACGACCCGCTGGCGCTGCTGATCTACACCTCCGGCAGCACCGGCGCACCCAAGGGCGCGATGTACCCGGCGCGCAACGTCGGGAAGATGTGGCGCCGGTCGAGCCACAACTGGTTCGGCGAGACCCCCGCGTCGATCACCCTCAACTTCATGCCGATGAGCCACGTCATGGGCCGCGGCATCCTCTACGGCACCCTCGGCAACGGCGGCACCGCCTACTTCGCCGCCCGGAGCGACCTCTCGACCCTGCTCGAGGACCTCGAGCTGGTGCGACCGACCGAGCTGAACTTCGTGCCGCGGATCTGGGAGACCCTGTTCGGCGAATTCCAGCGCCAGGTCGACCGGCGGCTGCCCGATGGCGCCGGCCCCGACGAGCGCCGGGCCGTCGAGGCCGAGGTCCTCGACGAGCAGCGTCAGTACACCCTGGGCGGCCGGTTCATCTTCGCGATGACGGGCTCGGCGCCGACCTCACCCGAGCTGCGGAACTGGGTGGAGGCGCTGCTCGAGATGCCGTTGGTGGACGGCTACGGCTCCACCGAGGCCGGCATGGTCCTGTTCAACGGCGAGGTGCAGCGCCCACCGGTCGTCGACTACAAGCTGGTCGACGTGCCGGACCTGGGCTACTTCGCCACCGACCGGCCGTACCCGCGCGGTGAGTTGCTGCTCAAGACCGAGAACATGTTCCCTGGCTACTACAAGCGGGCCGAGACCACCGCGAACGTGTTCGACGAGGAAGGCTTCTACCGGACCGGCGACGTCTTCGCCGAGGTCGCTCCCGACAAGCTGACCTACGTCGACCGCCGCAACAACGTGCTCAAGCTGGCGCAGGGCGAGTTCGTCACGCTGGCCAAGCTGGAGGCCGAGTTCGGCAACAGCCCGCTGGTCCGCCAGATCTACATCTACGGCAACAGTGCGCAGCCCTACCTGCTGGCGGTCGTGGTCCCCACCGAGGATGCGTTGCAGCGGTACGCGGTCGACGAGCTGAAGCCGCTGATCGCCGACTCGCTGCAGGGCGTGGCGCGAGACGCAGGCCTGCAGTCCTACGAGGTGCCGCGCGACTTCCTCATCGAGACCACGCCGTTCAGCCTGGAGAACGGCCTGCTGACCGGCATCCGCAAGCTGGCGTGGCCGAAGCTCAAGCAGCACTACGGCGAGCGGCTCGAGCAGCTCTACGCCGACCTGGCCGCCGGCCAGGCCAACGAGCTGAGCGAACTGCGCCGCAGCGGCGCGGACCGCCCGGCGCTCGACACCGTCAGCCGCGCCGCGGCCGCCATGCTGGGCACCGCGGCCAGCGACCTGTCCCCCGACGCCCACTTCACCGATTTGGGCGGGGATTCGTTGTCCGCCTTGACATTCGGCAACCTGCTGCGCGAGATCTTCGACGTCGACGTGCCGGTGGGCGTCATCGTCAGCCCTGCCAACGACCTGCGGGCCATCGCCGACTACATCGAGGCCGAGCGCAAGGGCACCAAGCGGCCCACGTTCGCCCTGGTACATGGCGGGGGGCACGGCCGGGACGCCACCGAGGTGCGGGCGAGCGACCTGACGCTCGACAAGTTCCTCGAGACGTCGACGCTGGCCGCCGCGCCCGAGCTGCCCAAGCCCACCTCCGAGGTACGCACGGTGCTGCTGACCGGCGCGACCGGGTTCCTCGGCCGCTACCTGGCGCTCGAGTGGCTCGAGCGGATGGACCTGGTCGACGGCAAGGTGATCGCCCTGGTGCGGGCCCGCTCCGATGAGGAGGCCCGAGCCCGGCTGGACAACACCTTCGATAGCGGCGACCCCGAGCTGCTCGCGCACTACCGCGAGCTGGCCGCCGGCCACCTGGAGGTGCTCGCCGGCGACAAGGGCGAGGCCAACCTCGGCCTGGACCAGGCGACGTGGCAGCGGCTGGCCGACACCGTCGACCTGATCGTCGACCCGGCGGCCCTGGTCAACCACGTGCTGCCGTACAGCGAGCTGTTCGGCCCCAACGCGCTGGGCACCGCCGAGCTGATCCGGATCGCCCTGACCAGCAAGCAGAAGCCGTACGTCTACGTGTCGACGATCGGTGTCGGCGACCAGATCGAGCCAGGCAAGTTCGTCGAGGACGCCGACATCCGGCAGATCAGCGCGACGCGGGCGGTCAACGACAACTACGCCAACGGCTACGGCAACAGCAAGTGGGCCGGCGAGGTGCTGCTGCGCGAGGCGCACGACCTGTGCGGGCTGCCCGTGGCGGTGTTCCGGTGCGACATGATCCTGGCCGACACCACCTACGCGGGCCAGCTCAACCTGCCGGACATGTTCACCCGGCTGATGCTGAGCCTGGTCGCGACCGGTGTGGCCCCCGGTTCGTTCTACGAGCTGGACGCCGAAGGCAACCGGCAGCGCGCGCACTACGACGGCCTGCCGGTGGAGTTCATCGCCGCGGCGATCTCCACCCTGGGGACGCAGGCGGACGGGTACCAGACGTACCACGTGATGAACCCGTACGACGACGGCATCGGCCTCGACGAATACGTCGACTGGCTCGTTGACGCCGGCTACCCGATCCAGCGCATCGCCGGCTACGGCGAGTGGTTGCGCCGGTTCGAGGGTGCGATGCGGGCCCTGCCGGAACGGCAGCGCCAGTACTCGCTGCTGCCGCTGCTGCACAACTATCAGCAGCCGGAGAAGCCGCTCCGCGGATCGTTCGCGCCGACCGACCGGTTCCGCGCCGCGGTGCAGGAGGCGAAAATCGGCCCGGACAAGGACATCCCGCACGTTTCGGCGCCGATCATCGTCAAGTACGTCACCGACCTGCAGTTGCTCGGACTGCTGTAAGGCACCGGCGCAATCGCCCAGCCCCCGCGGGGGCTGGGCGATCCGCTCTGGAGGCGGTTATTCAGCCCTGGGGGTGGGGCCAGCGCAGGTAGGCCGCGTTGGGCGACCCACCCTCCGGGCGCTGGCGGCGCCATCCCCGCTTCGGCTCGCCTTCCGACCCGTACCGATCCACCCGCGGTTGGGTCAGCGCACCCGAGGACACCTCGGCCGACGGCTCCGCGGGCGACACCTCGGCCGACGGCTCCGCCGGCCCCGGCGTGTACTTCGGCTCGGAATAGACCGGCTGGGCGTAAGCGGGGTCGGCGGTCCGCGCGGCACGTGCCTCGGCCACCCGCGTCAGGACCTCGACATCACGCGCGGATCGCACCGCCAGGCGCGCCACGGCGACGGCGCCCACGAAGATGATCAGCGCACCCAGACCGGAGAAATAGGAAACCTCGAGGACGGCCCGCTTGCGGTCGGATGCGGCGATCGGATCGCCGGCGGAACCGATGCGTAACATCGGGGCGACCTCGCCGCCGATCACGAACCACACGCCGGCGAGCACGGCCAGCCACCCGCCCACCATCGCGGTGATCCGGTTTCCGGAGAAGATCAGCAGCAGGCCGGCCAGCACCGCCGCGGCTCCGGGAAGCACCTCGAGCCAGCCCCGGCCGGTGGTCCATGCCCAGTCCTGGTCCGGCGTGTAGGCGAAATCGAAGTGGGGACCGACGAACGGTATCAACGCGCCCCAGGCACCCAGAACGACCAAGATCAATCCGCTGAGCGCGCCACGCGAGCGCGGCATCCACAACGCGCTGGGTCGGCCATTTCCTACGTCTGCCATCAATTTCCCCTCGATCGAAGCCGGACTACTTCAGCCCCGCAGGGGTACCCACGGCGCTGGCGGGTGTAACGCGGCCGATCGAGGTTGTGGCCAATGGGCCCGGTGTGTCTCGTGTTACCGGTAAAGCCCCAACACGACGAGCAGGATGGCGATCACCGGGAACGTGCCCTGGATGACGGCGGCCCGCGCCTTCTCCGGCGCGGACAGCAGCAGCACCACCGCGGCGGCTGCCATGGACCCGACCCCCGCCAGCACGAGCGCGACGCCGACGGCCGTGTCCCCCATCAGCACCGGCGGAATGCCGAGGCCGGTGACGATCGCCAGGAACAGGTTGTAGAAGCCCTGATTGAACGCGAGCAGCTTGGTGGCCTCGGCCTCTTCGGCCGACGTGCCGAACCTCGCGCGGGTGCGGGGCGACGTCCAGGTCAACGACTCCATCGTGAAGATGTAGACGTGCAGGAGGGCTGCCAGCGCGGCGAAGACCAACCCTGCGGTGAGCATCGCTCCTCCTCGCTCGTCGAACAGGCCCGGTTGCAGCGTCAAGAACAATACCGACCGGCGGTGGCCGGGACCGCTTGACGCGCAAAGGCGCCGGTAGCCAACCGTCGCAGCTGGGCTACCGGCGCCTTCGCGCGCCGGTCAGACGCCGGCGTGGTGGTGGCGTCGGCCGAAGAGGCCGCCACCGGCGCGCCGGCGGAACAGGCCGCCCCGGGCGGGCACGTCGGAGCGCGCCTCGCGGGGTGACTCGCTGTACATGGCCGGTTCCCCGGCGGGTGCGGCCGCCACGGGCGCCGGTTCGGTCACCACGACGTCCCGCGCGTGCCGAACCGCGGCGCGCGCCAGGGCCGCCCCGCCCAGGAACACGATCAGCGCGCCCAGGCCGGTGAAGTACGTGACCTCCAGCAGGGCCCGCTTCAGGTCGGTCGCGGCCGCCGGCTGACCGACGTCGCCGATACCCAGCGTCGGCGCGAACGCCCGGCCGACCACGAACCAGGCGCCCCCGAGGACCGCCAGCCAGCCGCCGAACACGGCGCTGCCCCGGTTCCCGGAGACCAGTAACAACAGGCCACCCAGGGCGGTGACCGCGCCGGGGAGCACCTCGAGCCAGCCCTTGGCGGTGGTCCACGTCCACGCCGGATCGCTCATGTACGCCCAATCGACGTTGGGCCCGAAGAAGGGGACCAACGCCCCCCACGCGCCCAACAGGATCAGGAGCAGCCCGCTCAGGGCGCCGCGGCTGCGTGGCATGTACGCACGCGGGCGTTCGTATTCGGGGCCTGTGTGCCTCATCAGAAACCTCCTACAGTAAGTACTGATGCAGCCTGGGGTACCCCGCCGACCGTGACGTAACACACAAGTGCCGCGGCGTAGCCGGGCGAAGCGGGTCGCCACCATGGGAACTAGTCGAAGAGGCCCTGTTGGCCCAGCCCGGCGGCGCCGGCCGGCGGGGTCAGGCCGAGGTGCGTCCACGCCTGCGCGGTGGCCACCCGTCCGCGCGGCGTGCGCGCGACCATGCCGGCCCGCACCAGGAACGGCTCGCACACCTCCTCGACGGTGGCGGCCTCCTCGCCCACCGCGACCGCCAGCGTCGAGACGCCGACCGGGCCGCCGCCAAAGCCGCGGGTGAGCGCCGACAGCACCGCCCGGTCCAGCCGGTCCAGGCCCAGCTCGTCGACGTCGTAAACCGCCAGCGCGGACTTGGCGACGTCGCGGGTGATCACCCCGTCGGCGCGCACCTCGGCGAAGTCGCGGACCCGGCGCAGCAGCCGGTTGGCGATCCGCGGGGTGCCCCGCGAGCGCCGCGCGATCTCGGCGCCGGCCTCGGCGCCCAGCTCGATGCCGAGGATCCCGGCCGAGCGCGCCAGCACCCGCTCCAGCTCGGCGGGCTCGTAGAAGTCCATGTGCGCGGTGAAGCCGAACCGGTCGCGCAGCGGGCCGGTCAGCGCGCCCGACCGGGTGGTGGCGCCCACCAGGGTGAAGGGCGCCACCTCCAGCGGAATCGACGTCGCGCCGGGTCCCTTGCCCACCACCACGTCGACCCGGAAGTCCTCCATCGCCAGGTAGAGCATCTCCTCGGCGGGCCGCGCGATGCGATGGATCTCGTCGATGAACAGCACGTCGTGCTCGACCAGGTTGGACAGCATCGCGGCCAGGTCGCCCGCGCGTTCCAGCGCCGGGCCCGACGTCACCCGCAACGACGAGCCGAGCTCGGCCGCGATGATCATCGCCAGCGAGGTCTTGCCCAGCCCCGGCGGGCCGGACAGCAGGATGTGGTCCGGTGTGCCGCCGCGGTTCTTGGCGCCCTCGATCACCAACTGCAGCTGCTCGCGCACCCGCGGCTGGCCGATGAACTCCCCCAAAGTCCGGGGCCGCAGGCTGACGTCGATGTCGCCCTCACCCACGGTCAGCGCCGGGGAGACGTCACGGTCGGGGTAGTCGTCCGTCATCGCGACTTGCCCAGCAACGACAGGGCGGCCCGCAGCGCACCGGACGTCGTGGCCTCATGTTCGGCGGCCAGCACCCTGTCGGTGGCCTCCTCGGCCTGCTTGGTGGCGAAACCCAGTCCGACCAGGGCCTCCACCACCGGGCCGCGGACCGCGTTGCCGTTGACGGCCGCGACGCCCGGGGTGGCACCGCCGGCGGGCGCCACCTTGTCCCGCAGTTCCAGCACCATCCGCTCGGCGCCGCGCTTGCCGATGCCGGGCACCCGGGTCAGCGCGGCGACGTCGCCGTCGTGCAGCGCGTGGCGCAGCGCCGCGGCGTCGTGCACGGCCAGCGTCGCCATCGCCAGCCGGGGCCCCACCCCCGACACCGACAGCAGCGTCAGGAACAGGTCGCGGGTGTCGGAGTCGGCGAACCCGTACAGCGTCTGCGAATCCTCACGGACGACCATCGCGGTGATCAGCCGGGCCTCGGTCCCGGTGCGCAGCGTCGCCAGCGTCGACGGCGTCGCGTTGACCCGGTAGCCGACGCCGGCGGCCTCGATCACCGCATGATCGAGCGCCACCTCGAGCACCTCCCCGCGCACCGAGGCGATCATCGGGTGGCCTTCAGCTCGGCCTGCAACCGCGCCCGGTAGGCGTGCCGCTGCTGGGCGGCCAGGGCCTCGGCGGCGGCCATCCGGGCGATCATCGGCGCCCGCCAGCAATGGCAGATCGCCAGCGCCAGCGCGTCGGCGGCGTCGGCCGGTGTCGGTTTGGCTTGCAGCGCAAGGATTCTGGTGACCATCGCGGTGACCTGCGCCTTGTCCGCGGCGCCGTTGCCGGTGACCGCGGCCTTCACCTCGGTGGGGGTGTGGAAGTGCACGTCGATGCCGCGGCGGGCCGCCGCCAGCGCGACGACGCCGCCGGCCTGGGCCGTGCCCATCACGGTCGTCACGTTCACCTGGGAGAACACCCGCTCGACGGCCACCACGTCCGGCTGATGGGTGGCCAGCCAGTGCTCGACGGCGTCGCTGATGGCCAGCAACCGCTTGGCCAGCGGCGCGTCCGACGGGGTGCGCACCACGTCGACGTCGAGCGCGACGACGTTGCGGCCACGACCGCTCTCCACGACCGACAGGCCACATCGGGTCAGTCCGGGGTCGACGCCCAGCACGCGCATTACCGGCTCCTTCATACGAACAGCTGTTCGAGAGCCTAGCGGGCGTGGCCGACGGGATCCGGTAGACACGCTGCGCCGGCCGAAAGCTGTTAACTTATAGCCCACGTTCGCTCCGGCACTGCGGCCGGCACTGTGGCATGGAAGGTTTGGTGTGGCAACACTCCTGCTCGTCCTCGCGGCCGTGCTGTTCATCGCCTCCATCGTGGTGCTGGTCATCGCTTTGCGGCGCCCGAAGAAGGCCGCCCGCCCCAGCGGACGCCAGGACCCCCTGTCCTTCAACGCGATGCCGCAGTTCGGGCCCCGCCAGCTAGGTCCGGGCGCCATCGTCAGTTACGGCGGCGTCGACTACGTGGTCCGCGGGTCGGTGACGTTTCGCGAGGGCCCGTTCGTGTGGTGGGAGCACCTGCTGGAAGGCGGCGACCAGCCGGTCTGGTTCAGCGTCGAGGAGGACGACGGGCGCCTGGAGCTGGCCATGTGGGTCACCCGCAAGGACCTCACGTTGCAGCCCGGCGACTCGTATGTCGTCGACGGCGTGGCGTTTCACGAGTCGGAGCGCGGCCACGCCTCCTACACCACCGAGGGCACCACCGGACTGCCGGCCGGCGGCGAGATGGAATTCCTCGACTGCACCAACGCCGACGAGACCGCCCTGCTGTCCTTCGAGCGCTGGGCCCCGGGCATGCCCTGGGAGATCTCGACGGGCAAGCCGGTGCTGACCGGCGAGCTCACCGTCTACCCCGCGCCCCCGCCCTCGGCCCCCTAGGTCGCGCACGGTGCCCCTCCATCGGCTCGCCGTGACCCCGGCGGACGTCTCCGGCGAGCGGCTGGGACTCGCGCTCAACGCGCCCGCGCCGGCGCCGCTGGCCACCTGCTGGCTGCGGCACCCCGACGGCGGCGCGCTGCGGCTCGGCGTCCTCGGCGCGTCGCACGTGGTTGCGGTCGAGCACGCGAAAGGCGGCTTCTCCGAGCAGGTCTCGTGCACGGCGCGGGCCGTGGGCGGCGACCTGCCGCGGCGGTCGGAGGCCCCCGGCTACCGCCTGCAATCCCGCACCGAAACGCACGACGAGGCGAGCTTCCGCCGGCTGGCGAGCGAACTGCGCGACCGGTGCGCGGGCCGCCCGGGTTGGCTCGGGGGCACCTTCCCCGGCGACGACGCGGCCCTGACCGCCCTGGCGGCCGAACCCGACGGCGCGGGCTGGCGATGGCAGACCTGGCACCTGTACCCGCGGCCGGGCTCCGGCGGCCTGGTGGTCCACACGGCGAGCAGGTGGCGGCCGTGAGCCGCAATCGCCTGTTCCTGATCTCCGGCGCGCTGGCCGTCGCGGCCGTCGCCTGCCTGGTGTTCGGAATCATCTTGCAGCAGAAGGACATCGGCTCGTACATCGCGGGCCACTACCACGAGTACTCGCGGGACGTGAACGGAACGCGCTACCTGTGCACCGGATCGCCCGAGCAGGTCGCCGACTCCCTCGCCGACTATCAGGAGCCCGAGGCGCGCGCCGCCAACGGCAGCAACCAGTACCTGCGCTACAGCAACAACATCGTGATCGTCGGTCCCGACGGCAACCAACCGTGCAGCATCCGCGTCGAACCCCTGAGCGCCGGATACAGCCACGGCTCGTTCATCTTCCTCGGCCCCGGCTTCTTCCCCGGATCCCCGTCGGGCGGCGCCGGCGGCACCCCGGGCGGCCCCGGCGGGACCAAGTGATGGCTTAGGCGATTGAAAGCAAAGGAGACAACCATGTACCTCGCCGTCGAGATCGGAACCGTCGACGTCACTCCCGTCCTGAAGGGAGCGCTCGCGACGATCCTGTACTTCGCGGTCGGCATGGCCGTGCTGCTCATCGGCTTCTACATGGTCGACTGGCTGACCCCCGGAAGGCTGCGCCAACTGGTGTTCATCGATCGCCGCCCCAACGCCGTCGTCGTCGCGGGCGCCATGTACATATCGCTGACCGCCGTCATCATCAGCGCCATCACCAACAGCTACAGCCAACTGGGGCAGGGCCTGCTCGGCGTGGCGGTGTACGGGCTGATGGGCGTGATCCTGCTGGCGATCGCGCTGCTGGCGATGCACCTGCTGATCCCGGGCAGTTTCCACGAGCACGTCGACGAGCCGGAGCTGCATCCCGGTTCGTTCGCGGTGGCGTTGATACTGCTCGCCGTGGGAGGGGTGACCGCCGCGGCGGTGTCATGACGGTCGTGGATGCTTCCCCGCGGTGGCGCGCCGTGCTGCTGGCCGCCGTCGCGGCGTGCGCGGCCTGCGGCATCATCTACGAGCTCGCGCTGCTGACGCTGTCGGCCAGCCTCAACGGCGGGGGCATCGTCGCCACGTCGCTGATCGTCGCGGGCTACATCGCCGCGCTCGGCGCCGGGGCCCTGCTGGTCAAGCCGCTGCTGGCGCACGCGGCGATCGCGTTCGTCGCCGTCGAGGCGGCCCTCGGCATCATCGGTGGGCTGTCCGCGGCGGCGCTGTACGTCGTGTTCGCGTTCCTGGACGGCTCGGTCGGCTCGACGTGGGTGCTGGCGGTCGGAACGGCGCTGATCGGCGGCCTGGTCGGCGCCGAGGTGCCGCTGCTGATGACGCTGCTGCAACGCGGGCGCACGGTGGACGCCTCCGATTCCGGCCGGGCGCTGGCCAACCTCAACGCCGCCGACTACCTGGGCGCGCTGCTGGGCGGGCTGGTGTGGCCGTTCCTGCTGCTGCCGCAGCTGGGCATGATCCGCGGCGCGGCGGCCACCGGCATCGTCAACCTCGCGGCGGCGGCCGTGGTGGCGCTCTTCCTGCTGCGGCGCGTCGTCTCGCCGCGGCAACTCGCGACGGCGCTGTGCGCCCTCACCGCCGCGCTCGGCCTGCTCGCCACCCTGCTGGCGCGCTCGGGCGACATCGAAACCACCAGCAGGCAACGGCTTTACGCCGACCCGATCGTCGCCTACCGGCACACGCCCTATCAGGAGATCGTGGTGACCCGGCGTGGCAACGATATGCGCCTGTACCTGGACGGCGGCCTGCAGTTCTCCACCCGCGACGAGTACCGCTACACCGAAAGCCTGGTCTACCCGGCGCTGGGCGGTGATTTCGGCGGTGATTTCAAAGGCGCGCGCTCGGTGCTGGTGCTCGGCGGCGGCGACGGCCTGGCGGCCCGCGAACTGCTGCGCCAGCCCGGCGTCGGCAGGATCGTGCAGGTCGAGCTCGACCCCGCGGTGATCGAGCTGGCGCGCACCACCATGCGCGAAGCCAACGGCGGCGCGCTGGACAACCCGCGGGTGCAGGTGGTGATCGGCGACGCGATGACGTGGCTGCGCGGCGCCCCGGACCGGTTCGACGCGGTCATCGTCGACCTGCCCGACCCCGACACGCCCACCCTGGGCCGGCTGTACTCGACCGAGTTCTACACGCTCGCCGCCCGCGCGCTGGCCCCCGGCGGGCTGATGGTGGTGCAGGCGGGCAGCCCGTTCTCCACGCCGACGGCATTCTGGCGCACGGTCGCCACGGTCCGGGCCGCCGGCTACGCGGTCACGCCGTATCACGTGCACGTGCCGACGTTCGGCGACTGGGGCTTCGTCTTGGCGGCGCGAGGCGCCGACACCCCCGCCGCCGCGCCCGTGCCCACGATGCCGGCCGGCGCGCCCCCGCTGCGTTTCCTCAACCAGCAGGTGCTCGCGGCGGCCACCGTGTTCTCCGGTGACATCGGGCCCCGCGCCCTCGAGCCGTCGACGCTGGACAATCCGCGCGTGGTCGACGACATGCGGCGCGGCTACTACTAGGTGGCCGGGTCCGGCCGGACCGCCTGCACCGCCCACGCCGATCCTCGGCCGCGGCGGTGCTCGTCCACCTGCACGCCGGCGAACCCGGCGGCGCGACACTGCGCCGCGAAGGACTCGACCTGCTGTTCGGTCCAGCCGTGGCTCGCCAAGCCCTTGGCGCCGGGCCGGACGGCGGCCCGCCCCGCATTGCCTGGGCCACAACCGATGTCGACGACGCGGTCGGTGCCCGACACGGAGGCCAACTCGGCGGCAAAGCGGGCGTTACCGCGCCCCGTGGCGAGCATGCCCAGGGCGGCCACCAACCCGATCGCGCCGCTGAAGCCCTCGTGGTCGGCGTGATGGTTGACGATCATTCTTCGTCGAGGGCGGCCAACACCTCGTCCGAAAGGTCGACGTTGGTGTAGACGTTCTGCACGTCGTCGCTGTCCTCCAGCGCGTCGACGAGCTTGAACACCTTGCGGGCGCCGTCGACGTCGACGGGCACGCTGACCGACGGCTGAAAGCTGGCCTCGGCCGACTCGTAGTCGATGCCGGCGTCCTGCAGCGCGGTGCGCACCGCGACGAGATCGGTCGGCTCGGAGATGATCTCGAAGCTGTCGCCCAGGTCGTTGACGTCTTCCGCGCCGGCATCGAGCACCGCCGTCAGCACGTCGTCCTCGGTCAGGCCGTTCTTCTCCAGCGTGACCACGCCCTTGCGGGAGAACAGGTAGGCCACCGAGCCGGGGTCGGCCATGGTGCCGCCGTTGCGCGTCATCGCGACCCGGACCTCGCTGGCGGCGCGGTTGCGGTTGTCGGTGAGGCACTCGATCAGCACCGCCACGCCGTTGGGCGCGTAGCCCTCGTAGGTGATGGTTTGCCAGTCCGCGCCGCCGGCCTCCTCGCCCGCCCCGCGCTTGCGGGCGCGCTCGATGTTGTCGTTGGGCACCGAGGTCTTCTTGGCCTTCTGGATCGCGTCGTAGAGCGTCGGGTTGCCGGCCGGGTCACCGCCGCCGGTGCGGGCCGCGACCTCGATGTTCTTGATCAGCCGGGCGAACTCCTTGCCGCGGCGGGCGTCTTTGACGGCCTTCTGGTGCTTGGTGGTGGCCCACTTGGAATGGCCGCTCATCGGTGTTTCTACCTCTTCTGTTGCTCCATAACTCGCCCAACGAGTCTACGTGTGCGCCGAGTGTGGGCCCTAAGCACGTGATCTGCATCGAATTCGTCCACAAGCCCCACGCTCGACGGGCCAGGGGTCAGGCCCCGACTAGCTGCGGCCCCTGACGATGTCGACGAACAGGTGGTGGATGCGGCGGTCGCCGGTCATCTCGGGGTGAAACGCCGTCGCCAGCATCGGTCCCTGCCGCACCGCGACGACGTGCCCGGCCGCGGTGGCCAGCACCCGCACCCCGTCCCCGGTCCGCTCCACCCACGGCGCGCGGATGAAAACGGCGCGCACCGGCTCGTCCAGGCCCGCGAACGGTATGTCGCCCTCGAACGAGTCGACCTGCCGCCCGAAAGCGTTGCGCCGCACCGTCATATCGATCGCACGCAGCGGCAGCGCCTGCCGCCCCCGGGCGCCGGCATCGAGGATCTCGCTGGCCAGCAGGATCATGCCGGCGCACGCGCCGTAGGCCGGCAGCCCCTCGGCCAGCCGCCCGCGCAGCGGCTCGAGCAGGTCCAGGTCGAGCAGCAGGTGGCTCATGGTGGTGGATTCGCCGCCGGGGATGACCAGCCCGTCCACCGCGTCCAGCTCGTCGCGGCGGCGCACCGGCATCGACTCGGCTCCCGCCTCGCGCAGCGCCGCCAGGTGCTCGCGGGTGTCGCCCTGCAGCGCCAGCACCCCGATGCGTGGCGCGCTCACGGCCGGTACCCGCGCTTGTAGCGGGTCAGCCCCTCCTGCATGACGGCCGCGACCATCTCGCCGGTCCGGGTGAAGATCTTGCCCTGGCACAGCGAGCGGCCGCCGCTGGCCGACGGCGACGACTGGTCGTAGAGCAGCCACTCGTCGGCACGGAACGCCCGCATGAACCACATCGCGTGGTCCAGCGACGCCACCTGCAGGTGCTCCCGCACGTCGAGATGGTTGACCTGCGCGGAGCCCAGCAGCGTCAGGTCGCTCATGTAGGCCAGCGCGCAGATGTGCAGCACCGGGTCGTCCGGCAACGGGTCGCGGTGGCGAAACCACACCTGCTGCTGGGAGGCCTTGCCCGGCGAGAGTTGCAGTTGCTCGCGCGGCACGATGCAGACGTCCCACTCCTCGAACTGCTTGAACCCGGCGTCGTCGAAGACCTTGATCGAGGTCAGCCCGGGCAGGCCGTCGGGGGGCGGCGCGGCCGGCATCGGGTCCTGGTGGTGGATGCCGTCCTGATCGGTCTGGAAGGACGCCCCCATGCTGAAGATGATCTCGCCGTGCTGGATGGCGTTGACGCGCCTGGTGGCGAACGAGCCGCCGTCGCGGGTGCGCTCGACGATGAAGACCGTGGGCTCGTTGGCGTCCCCGGGGCGCAGGAAGTAACCGTGCAGCGAGTGGACCTGGTAGTGCGGGTCGACGGTGCGCACGGCCGACACCAGCGACTGCCCCGCCACGTGGCCGCCGAACGTGCGCTGGAAATATCCCGACTCCGGGCTGAACACCCGACCGCGGTAGATGTTGACCTCGAGTTGCTCGAGATCGAGGATCTCTTCGATCGCCACCGACAGCCTTCGGCTTACCAGCCGCGTTCGGCCAGGCGATGCGGCTGCGGGAGCTGCTCCACGTTGATGCCCACCATCGCCTCGCCCAGCCCGCGCGACACCTTGGCCAGCACGTCCGGGTCGTCGTAGAAGGTGGTGGCCTTGACGATCGCGGCGGCCCGGTGCTCGGGCGCACCGGACTTGAAGATGCCCGAGCCGACGAACACGCCCTCGGCGCCGAGTTGCATCATCATCGCGGCATCGGCCGGCGTGGCGATCCCGCCGGCGGTGAACAGCGTCACCGGCAGCTTGCCCGCCCGGGCCACCTCGACGACCAGCTCGTACGGTGCCTGCAATTCCTTTGCCGCGACGTACAATTCGTCCTCGGACAGCGACGTCAGCCGACGGATCTCGCCGCTGATGGCGCGCATGTGGGTGGTGGCGTTGGAGACGTCGCCGGTGCCGGCCTCGCCCTTGGAGCGGATCATGGCCGCGCCCTCGCTGATGCGCCGCAGCGCCTCACCGAGGTTCGTCGCACCGCACACGAACGGCACGGTGAACTTCCACTTGTCGATGTGGTGGGTGTAGTCGGCCGGGGTCAGCACCTCGGATTCGTCGACGTAGTCCACACCGAGGCTCTGCAGGATCTGCGCCTCGACGAAATGCCCGATGCGCGCCTTGGCCATCACCGGAATGGTCACCGCCGAGATGATGCCCTCGATCATGTCGGGGTCGCTCATCCGCGACACCCCGCCCTGTGCGCGGATGTCGGCGGGCACCCGCTCCAGCGCCATCACCGCGACGGCGCCGGCGCCCTCGGCGATCCGGGCCTGCTCGGGGGTGACGACGTCCATGATGACGCCGCCCTTGAGCATCTCGGCCATGCCGCGCTTGACCCGCGCCGTGCCCGTCACGGCCTGGCCCGACTCCACTGGCTTGTTGTCTTCGTCCATTGCGCCTCCACTCTAGTGGTCGGCGACGAGCGAGTTTCCCCCTGATCAGCGGATCGACTCGAGCAGGCCGGGGTTGCGGTCGCCGTCGGCCAGCAGGTTGGCCGCGGGCAACAGTTCGCCCAGCTGCACGGGGTAGACCTGCTCGCCGGCGGCGGTCAAAACGGCGATGTCATTCGCGTCACACCAGCGGGCCGCGTGGATGTAGCTGCGTTCCAGCTCGGTCCGCCCCGCCAGGGACGGCTCGAACCGGCTGGTGCGGTGGACCAGGTAGAACTCCTCGCTGTCGATCAGCGAGCCGTTGAACTCGAAGACCTCGTCGCGCCGCCAGATCGGCCCGACCATGTCGGCCGGCGAGACGCGCAGGCCGGTCTCTTCGGCCAGTTCCCGCGCGGCGGCCTCGGCCAGCCGCTCGCCCTTGCCCACCTCGCCGCCGACGGTGAACCACCACCGGGGCGCCGCGCCGTCGGGAAACGCCGGGTTCGCCGGGTCGGACCCGCACAGCAACAGCACCGCGCCGCTCTCGTCGAGCAGCACCACCCGCGCCGAGGTGCGGTGGTCGGGCGTGCTCAAGCCCCCGTGCGCCAGCGCGTGCTGGCGCTCGACGATCTCGAAATAGCTTGGCAGCGCGGCGGTGCCGCCGAGTTTGAAGGCGCGCACCAGGGGGCGTTCGGCAAGCGCGAGGGTGTCCCGCACCGCGTCGTTGTGAAACCGGCGGGCCAGCACCACGCGAGCCTCGGCGTCGGCCAACTCGGCGATCAGGCCCGCCGGCAGCGACGCCGGATCCACCATCGCCAGCGCGGCCGAGAGCTCGTTCTCGGCGTTCTCGCGCGCCGGGCGGGGCGCGCGTTCCGCGGCATCGGCCAGCGCCGCCAGCCGGCCGGCCTCCGGCGAACTCCCGTACGCGTCGATCGCGACGGCCCGCGCCACCACCGCGCGCCGCGCCAGCGCGCCGTCGAGCGCCTGCCACGACAGGTCGTAGCGGACATTGAGCCGGTCCAGCCGGTTGGCGGTCCGGTAGGCCCACGCGCCCAGCACGACGAGCAGGACTCCGAGCGCCGTCATGACGAGGATCGCCCACGACATCAGCTGGCCACCTGCACCTTGGCGCCCGAACCGGCGACCGTCTCGTACACCCGCATGATCTGGCTGGCCACCACCGACCAGTCGTAGCGACGCACCGCCGCCGCGGCGGCCGTCACGTAGCGCTCGCGCAGCGCGTCGTCGTCCAGCACCTCGATCAGCGCGTCGGCCAGGGCGGCGGCGTCATCGACGGGCACCAGCCGCCCGCATTCGCCGTCGCGCAGCACGCGCCGGAAGGCGTCCAGGTCGCTGGCCACCACCGGGGTGCCCGCGGCCATCGCCTCGACCAGGACGATGCCGAAGCTCTCCCCTCCGGTGTTGGGCGCGCAGTAGACGTCGGCGCTGCGCAGCGCCGACGCCTTCCCGGGGTCGTCGACCTGGCCGAGGAAGCGGATGTGGTCCGCCAATTCGCTTGCCTGAGCGCGCAATTCGTCCTCGTCACCGCGACCGACGATCAGCAGCTGCGCATCGGGGTAGCGCTCGACCACGCGGGGCAGCGCGTCGAGCAGCACCGCCATGCCCTTGCGGGGCTCGCCGTAGCGCCCGAGGAACAGCACCGTCTTGCCCGGCCGCGGGTAGCCGTCCAGCCGCGGCGCCTTTGCGAACGAGGTGACGTCGACCCCGTTGGGGATCTCCACCGCGTCGACGCCCAGCGCCTCCATCTGCCAGCGCCGCGCGAGGTCGGACACCGCGATGCGCCCGACGATCTTCTCGTGCATCGGCCGCAGGATGCCCTGAAAGACGGTCAGGGTCAGCGATTTGGTGGTCGAGGTGTGAAACGTCGCCACGATCGGGCCCTCGGCGATGTTCAGGGCCAGCATCGACAGGCTCGGCGCGTTGGGCTCGTGCAGGTGCAGCACATCAAAATCACCCAGCATGAGCCACCTCTTCACCTTGCGGTGGGTGGCCGGGCCGAACCGCAGCCGGGCCACCGACCCGTTGTAGGGAATCGGGACGGCCTTGCCCGCGGAGACGACGTAGTCGGGCAGGCGCGCGTGCGGCGAGGCCGGCGCGAGCACGCTGACGTCGTGCCCGCGGGCGCGCATCACCTCGGCCAGTTGCAGGACGTGGGACTGCACCCCGCCCGGCACGTCGAACGAGTACGGACAGACCATCCCGATCCGCATCAGGTCGCCCTCAGCCTCGCCTGCTTCGCCTCCGACAGGTCGGCCAGCCACTGCGGCTGCATCATGTGCCAGTCCTCGGGATACTCGGCGATGTTCTCGGCGAACCGATCGGCCAGCGCCTGGGTGATCGCTTGGACGTCGCCGCCGGCGCAGTCGAGTTGCGGGAACACGCGAAATCCCCATCCGTCGCCGTCGAACCAGCAGTGCACCGGAAGCAGGGCCGCCCCGGTCGCGATCGCCAGCTTCGCCGGTCCGGCGGGCATCCGGGTGGCTTCGCCGAAGAAGTCCACCTCGACACCGGTGCGGGTGAGGTCGCGATCGGCCATCAGGCAGACGAGCCGGTTGTCCCGCAGCCGGTCGCACAGCACCTCGAAGGGCGGGCGCTCGCCACCGGAGAGCGGCACCACCTCGAAGCCGAGGCTCTCGCGGTAGCGGACGAAACGCCGGTACAGCGACTCCGGTTCGAGCCGTTCCGCGACGGTGGTGAACGTGCCACGCGTCTGCGTGAACCACACCCCGGCCATATCCCAGTTGCCGCTGTGCGGCAACGCGCATATCGCGCCGTGGCCAGCGGTCAGCGCCGCATCCAGGTGTTCGGCGCCCCGGAAGGCGGCGTCGAGTTCGCCGGCCAGCGCGCGCAGGTCCATCGTCGGCAACCGGAACGCCTCCCGCCAATAGCGGCCATAGGAGGCCAGCGAGGCGCGCATCAGCGCGGCAGGCACGTCGCATGGCGCCACACCGATGACGCGGGCCAGGTTCTTGCGCAGCTGATCCGGGCCGCCGCGCCGGGCCGCATAGCGCGCGCCGGTGTCAAAGGCGTTGCGGGCCGCGAACTCCGGCAGCGCGCGCACGGCCAACCAGCCGGCCGCGTACGCCCAGTCGGTGGCCCTCCCGCCCACATCCAGGATCACGGCAGGGGCTCCGTCGCGCCGGGTGAGGTCCGCACCGTATGCAGTCGCTGCACGCAGGTGACCACGCTGGCCACCGCCAGCACCCACATCGCCACCGGCAGCGCAGGGTGCCACGCGACGTACGGAAAGTCCGACACCCCGGCGCCGACCAGCACGATGATCAGCCGTTCGGGCCGTTCGATGATGCCGCCGTCGCCGCGCAGCCCGCTGGCCTCGGCCCGGGCCTTGATGTAGGAGATCACCTGCGAGGTGACCAGGCAGATCAGCGTCGCCACCGCCAGCAGTTTGTCGTGCATGCCGAAGGCGATCCACCACAGCAGCCCGCAGAACACCGCGCCGTCGCTGACCCGGTCGCAGGTGGCGTCCAGCACCGCACCGAAGCGGGTGCCGCCGCCGCGCTCCCGGGCCATCGCGCCGTCGAGCATGTCGAAGAGCACGAAGAACCACACCACCAGCGTTCCGACGAACAGCTTGCCCATCGGGAACAGCGTCAGCGCGCCGGCCACCGCGACGACGGTGCCCAGGATCGTGACGGCGTCCGGCGTCAGCCCCATCCGCAGGCAGGCCCGGGCGGTCGGGGTGGTGAGCCGGGCGAACGCCGCCCGCGACAGGAACGGCACCTTACTCATGAGTTTCGAGCCCACTCCGTGGCCAGCAACCGCCGCGTGTCGCGCAGCAACTGCGGGATCACCTTCGACCCGCCGACGATGGTGATGAAATTCGCGTCGCCGCCCCAGCGCGGGACGACGTGCACGTGCAGATGCTCGGCCAGCGATCCGCCCGCCGACGTGCCCAGGTTGAGGCCGACGTTGAAGCCGTGCGGCCGCGACACGTTCTTGATGACGCGAATCGCCTTCTGGATGAAGGCCATCAGTTCCGCGCTTTCCGCGTCGGTCAGGTCCTCCAGCTCGGACACCCGCCGATAGGGCACCACCATCAGGTGCCCGGGGTTGTACGGGTACAGGTTGAGCACGGCGTAGACGAGTTCGCCGCGGGCGACCACCAGGCCGTCCTCGTCCGACAGCTGCGGGATGTCGGTGAACGGCTGGTCGGACTTGCCCGAAGAGTTGGAGTCGCGCTTCAGCGGCGCCTCGGCCAGGTAGTTCATCCGGTACGGCGTCCACAACCGCTGCAGGTGGTCCTGCTCGCCGACGCCCCGGTCGAGGATCGTGTCGTCGCGCTGCTCGTCAGTCACCGCCGACCACTTTCAGCGATTCCGCTGTGGGGGCGGTGTTTTCGCGGTCGGCGATCCACTTGACGATGGCGTCCACCGCGCTGTCGCGGGCCACGCCGTTGATCTGCGTGCGATCGCCGAAGCGGAAGCTCACCGCCCCGGCGGCCACGTCGCGGTCGCCGGCGAGCACCATGAACGGCACCTTCTGGTTGGTGTGGTGAACGATCTTTTTGGCCATCCGGTCGTCGCTGGCGTCCACCTCGACCCGCACACCGTGTGACTTCAACTGCGCCGCAACGCTTTCCAGGTAGGCCACGTGCTCGTCGGCGACCGGGATGCCGACCACCTGAACCGGCGCCAGCCACGCCGGGAACGCCCCCGCGTAGTGCTCGGTGAGGATGCCGAAGAACCGCTCGATCGACCCGAACAGCGCGCGGTGGATCATCACCGGGCGCTGACGGGATCCGTCCGGCGCGGTGTACTCCAGCTCGAAACGCTCGGGGAAGTTGAAGTCCACCTGGATCGTCGACATCTGCCAGCTGCGGCCCAGCGCGTCGCGGGCCTGCACAGAGATCTTCGGGCCGTAGAACGCCGCGCCGCCGGGATCGGGAACCAGCTCCAGGCCGGACTCGGCCGCCACTTCGGCCAGCGAGTTGGTGGCCTGCTCCCACATCTCATCGGAGCCGACGAACTTCTCCGGGTCCTTGGTGGACAGCTCCAGGTAGAAGTCCTCCAGCCCGTAGTCGCCGAGCAACTCGAGCACGAACCGCAGCAGCGAGGCGAGCTCGTCGTGCAGCTGTTCGCGGGTGCAGAAGATGTGCGAGTCGTCCATGGTGAACCCGCGCGCGCGGGTCAGCCCGTGCACCACACCGGACTTCTCGTAGCGGTACACGGTGCCGAACTCGAAGAGCCGCAACGGAAGCTCGCGATACGAACGCCCGCGCGCGGCGAAGATCAGCGTGTGCATCGGGCAGTTCATCGGCTTGAGGTAGTAGTCCTGGCCCGGCTTGCGCACCGTCCCGTCTTCGTTGTACTCGGCGTCGAGGTGCATCGGCGGGAACATGCCGTCGGCGTACCAGTCCAGGTGGCCCGACGTGTGGAACAGCTGCGCCTTGGTGATGTGCGGGGTGTTGACGAATTCGTACCCCGCCTCGATGTGCTTGCGCCGCGAGTACTCCTCCAGCTCCCTGCGCACGATGCCGCCCTTGGGGTGGAAAACCGCCAGGCCCGAACCGATTTCGTCGGGGAAGCTGAACAGGTCGAGTTCGGCGCCCAGCTTGCGGTGGTCGCGGCGCTGCGCCTCCTCGAGCAGCTCGAGGTGGCGGTCGAGGGCCTCCTGCGACTCCCACGCGGTGCCGTAGATGCGCTGCAGGCTGGCGTTCTTCTGGTCGCCACGCCAGTAGGCGGCGGAGCTCCGGGTCAGCTTGAACGCCGGGATGTGCTTGGTGGTCGGGATGTGCGGGCCCCGGCACAAATCGCCCCAAACCCGTTCCCGCGTGCGGGGATTGAGGTTGTCGTAGGCGGTGAGTTCGTCGCCGCCGACCTCCATGATTTCGGCGTCGCCGGACTTGTCGTCGACGAGTTCCAGCTTGTAAGGCTCGCCGGCCAGCTCGGCGCGCGCGGCGTCCTTGGACTCGTAGACGCGCCGGTCGAACAGCTGCCCGTCCTTGACGATCTGGCGCATCCGCTTTTCCAGCTTGTCCAGGTCTTCGGGCGTGAACGGCTCGGCGACGTCGAAGTCGTAGTAGAAGCCGTCGGTGATCGGCGGCCCGATGCCCAATTTGGCCTGCGGGAACAGGTCTTGGACGGCCTGGGCCAGCACGTGGGCGGTCGAGTGCCGGATGACGCTGCGGCCCTCATCGGTGTTGGCCGCCACCGGGATCACCTCGGCGTCGGCCTCGGGCGTCCAGCTCAGATCGCGCAGCTTGCCCTCGGCGTCGCGCACCACCACGATCGCGTCGGGCGCGCCGCGCCGCGGCAGCCCGGCCTCGCCGACCGCGGCGGCGGCCGTGGTCCCGGCGGGCACCCGGATCGGGGCTGCTGGGATTGGCTGTGCGGCGGCGCTCATCGGGTTGGTCTCCAACGTCTGGGTGTTTGGTCGTTGCAATGCTATCGGGGAAGGCGCACCTCAGGGCTGGCCAGGCTTGAGCCGCACGAACAGCGCGTCGGCCTCCGTCAGCACGGTGTCGCCGTCGGTCAGCCGGCCCGACACGAAGATCTTGCGCCCGTCCACCCGGTCGATTCCCGCGTCGAACTGCAATTCCTTCTCGATCGGCACGATCTGTCGGTAGTCGATCTTGAGGTAGGCGGTGCGCTGGCGGGGGTCGCCGGTGATCACCGAGGAGGTCAGCCCGAGGACGCTGTCGAACAGCATGCCCAGGGCCCCGCCGTGCACGGCGCCGTTGCGGCCCAGGTGATAGCGGGCGAAGCGCGCCCAGCCGTGGATGCGGCCGTCAGTGCCTTTGCTCGCCTTCATCGGGATGCTCAGGATGTTGCCGCGCATCGGCAGATCCATCCGGCGTCCGGACGGCGACTCCCATTCGTCGGTGTCGAAGGGAGCCAGCAACGCCGAAAGCTTCTCCAACTGGTCCGCGGCTTCGGTGATCACCTCGTCGGGCGCGTCGACGGCGCGGGCGTGGTCCTGCAGCTTGCGCACGGCGTCGATGAACCGGCCGTAGTCCGGGCCGCCCTTGCTCGTCGGATCCGGTGGGTTGAATCCCCCACCTGGGTGTCTGTGATGGTCGCCGGCCACCAGCACACCGTATTGCCCCCCGCGGCTACACCGTGCGCTGGGCTCCCGCGGCAGCCAGCGTCTCGAACTCCTCGTCGCTCAGCGCGATCTCGGCCGCGGCGACGTTCTCCTCCAGGTGCGCGACGCTGGACGTGCCGGGAATGGGCAGCATCACCGGCGAACGCTTCAGCAGCCAGGCCAGCGCCAGCTGCGACGGCGTCGCGTCGTGTTCGGCCGCGATGCGCTGCAGCGGGCCGTCGGGCGCCGCCAAGGGGCCGGCGGCCAGCGGGAACCACGGGATGAAGCCGATGCCCTGGCTGGTCACGGCGTCCAGCAGCGGCTCGGCCGCGCGCGACGCCAGGTTGTACATGTTCTGCACCGACACGATCTCGGTGACCTGCTGGGCCGCTTTAAGCTGCTCGACGTCGATCTCGGACAGGCCGATGTGGCGGATCTTCCCCTCGTTCTTCAGCTTGAGCAGCTCGCCCACCTGGTCGGCCAGCGGGAAGTTGGGGTCGATGCGGTGCAGCTGGAACAGGTCGATGGTGTCGACGCCGAGGCGGCGCAGGCTCATCTCGCATTCCTGGCGCAGGTAGCTCGGGTTGCCGAGCGGGGTCCAGACGTCCGGGCCGGTGCGCAGCAGCCCCGCCTTGGTCGCGATCACCAGGCCTTGATGAGACGAGTAGGGGTGCAGCGCCTCGTGGATGATCTCCTCGGAGATGTAGGGGCCGTAGGAGTCGGCGGTGTCGATGAAGTTGACGCCGAGCTCGACGGCGCGGCGCAGCACCCGCACGCATTCGGCGCGGTCGGCGGGCGGGCCCCAGACGCCCTTGCCGGTTATGCGCATGGCGCCGAAACCGAGCCGGTTGACGGTCAGGTCGCCGCCGAGGGTGAACGTTCCGGATGCTTCTGCAACTGTTTTTTGAGCGGTCACGCATACGACCGTACGCGCCGAAGGTGACCGCGCATCTCGGCGTGGCAAGCTGGGGCTGGTGGACTTGGAAACTCTCGAAGAACTTCCACTCACGTACAACGAGGTGGGCGCAACCGTCGACGGCGAGTTGCCCGCGGGGTACGACCATCAGCATGTCGAGCGCCGAATCGGCACGGGCCGAGAGCGTTTCGAACGGGCGGCGGACGCGGTCATGCACTGGGGCATGCAGCGGGGATCCGGGTTGCGCGTTCAGGCCAGCTCCGAGATCGCGGTCGTCGACGCGGTGCTGGTGGTGCGGATGGGCTTTCTGCCCGCGCCCTGCCGGGTGGTGTACGTCATCGACGAACCCGACATGCGCGGCTTCGCCTACGGCACCCTGCCGGGGCATCCGGAGTCCGGCGAGGAACGCTTCCTCGTGCGCCACGACCCGAACACCTCCGCGGTGTACGCGGAGGTGTCGGCGTTCTCGCGGCCGGCGGCCTGGTGGAGCAAGGCCGGTGGGCCGCTGGTGCGGGTAGCCCAGCGCGTCATCGCCCGCCGCTACCTGCGGGCGGTCTGAGGCTCGTTCACCAGCGGGCCAGCAAACGCTCCGCGCCCGCACACATCTCGTCGATCACCTCCGCCACCGACGCGTCGTCGCGGATCATCCCGACGCCCTCGCCGGCGTCGACGGGCGCGACGCGGCGATCGTCGGCGGCGATCGCGGTGGAGAGTTCGTCGCAGGCCGGCGCATCGAGGGCGTCCTCGCGGCCGGTCCAGCGCGCGACGAAGTCGTTGGCCAACACGCGCGACGGGAAACGCGCCGGCCACGGTAGCCGCTTGGCGACGTCGAAGACCCGGGTGACGACCGTGTCGGTGGCCCGGGCGGCGATCAGCGCGCGGCGGCTGCCGGCACCGGTGAGGGCCTCCGGGCACGCCGCCAGGCGGGTGCCGACCCACGCCCCGCTCGCGCCGGCGGCCAGCACGGCGGCCAGACTGCGCGGCGAGGCGATGCCGCCGCCGGCGAGGACCGGCACCGGCACGGCGTCCAGCACGGCGTCGAGCAACGGCAGCGTGCCGAGCTGCACCGCGCCGTGCCCGCCGCCCTCGGCCCCCCGCGCAACCAGGACGTCGACGCCCGCGTCGGCGGCCCGGCGGGCGCCCTCCCCGTCGTAAACCTGTGTGGCGGTGGGGATTCCGGCGTCGTGCGCCCGGGCGACCCACGACCAGTCGGTGCCGAAGCTGACCGACAACAGGGCGGGCCCGGCGGCCAGCGCGTCTTCGAGCAGACCCTCCTCGTTGCGCATCACCCACTCCACCAGCCCGATCCCGACCCTCCCGCGCACGTGCCGCAGTTCGGCCCGCAGTAACTCTCGGCTCCCGTCGCTGCCCATGCCGACCATGCCCAGCCCCCCGGCGGCGGTGACGGCGGTGGCCAGCCGGCCGCCGGCCACCCCGCCCATCGGGGCGTTGACGATCGGCGCCCGCAGCCCGAACTCCCTCGACCAGGGCGTGGACAACATCCGGGCTAGTGGGCCGCTCCGGGCTGGCTCTTCAGCACGGTCAGCATCACCACCGAATCCTCGACCGCGTGCAGGGCATGCCGTTGCGCCGGGATCGCGACGTAGTCCCCGGCCTTGCCGTCCCAGGCGTCGCCGCCGGTCGTCAGGCGCACGTGGCCCTGCAGCACCTGCAGCGTCGCCTCGCCGGAGCTGTCGTGCTCGGACAGGTCATGGTCGGCGAGCAACGCCAGCACGGTCTGGCGCAGCTCGTGGGTGTGGCCGCCGTGAATGGTGTGCGCGGCGCGTCCGCTGTGCGACTTCCCCGCCTCGGCGAGCTTTTCGGCGGCGAGCGCGGTCAACGAGATGGATTCCATAATCGGCCCCTTCGGTTGTGACAGCCGCAATCAGACGGTCAGTAGCAGTATCCCCGCCACGAGCAGGGCCACCGTCTTGACCGCCTCCAAGCCGACGTAGGCGTAGTGGGCGTGGGACCGCGGTCCCTCGGACCCGGCGAGCACCTGATCGGACCGGCGGGTCAACCGCGGGCGCACCGCGATCAACTGGGCGGCCAGCGCGGCGATGGCGACGGCGAACGGCACGGCGGCGCGCGCGGGCATCGGCCCGCCGGGGGCCGACGCCAGGATCGCCACGATGACGAGGGCGAAGGCCACCTCGACGGTGTTGAGGGCGCGAAAGACCAAGCGCCCGATGCCGAGCCCTATCTGCAGCGTCACGTCGGGCGCGCGGAACTTCAGCGGGGCTTCCAGGAACGAGATCGCCAGCACCATGCCGAGCCAGACGAAGGTCACCGCGACGGCGATCGCCGACCCCGTGCTCACCGGCCGGCCCCGACCGGCTTGAGGTGCGCCAGGCAGAGATCCGGCTCGACGAACGCGTCGAGCCGATCGACGGTGACCGGCGCGGCCAGCGTCTCGAGGGCGCCCTGCATCAGCCCGAGGTGAATGGGACATACGACCGCGCCGCGGGTTTCGGCCAGTTCCAGAAACGGGCAATGGCGCAGCCCGACCAGTTGCCGCCCGTCGGATTCCCGGCGCTCCGGCGCGAATCCCAGCTCGTCGAGCACCCCGACGAGATAGTCGACGGCTTGCTCGGCGCTGGTGGCCCGCGCCGACGGCTGCGGGGCCGATTCCAGGTTGCGTCCCCACGCCCGGCCCGCGGCCATCGCCTTGCCGCGGGGATCGCGGTCGGCGGCCAGCGCCTCGGTCAGGATTTCGGCCAGCAGCCGGTAGTGGCGCGTCCCGCCGCGGTCCATCTGCCGGACCGCCTGGAACATCAGCGGCGGGCGCCCGGGCCCCCTGCGGCCGGGCTCGACCTGCTCGACCCGGCCGTCGCCGACCAGGCTGTCGAGATGGAAGCGCACGGTGTTGGGATGCACGCCGAGTTCTTCGGCGATCGCGATGATGCTCATCGGGGCGGCCGACGAACGCAACAACCGCAGCACCTCGCGGCGGCGATGACCGATGGGTTCTCCGACTGACGTAATCCGCCTCACGCTCCTTTGATCTCGTCGACCCCGGGCTGGCCGGCGACCAACGGTGTGTCGACACCGAGGGCACCGATCTTTGCCGCCCCGCCCGGCGACCCCAGCGGCTCGTCCCGACCGGGCAGCACTTCGGTGAAGAACGCCTCATTATCGGCCAGGTAGGGTCTCAGCTCCTCGGGCAGGTCGTCCTCGTAGTAGATCGCCTCCACCGGACACACCGGCTCGCACGCCCCGCAGTCCACGCACTCGTCGGGCTGGATGTACAGCGCCCTGCCGCCTTCGTAGATGCAGTCCACCGGGCACTCCTCGACGCAGGCCCGGTCCATCACGTCGATGCACGGCTTTCCGATCACGTACGTCATGCGATAAAGTTTACACAAAATCTTTTGTAGAAACCAAGGACTACGGAGAACCAGTGGCAGACAACGAACTTGACGTGTGCGGGCTGCGCAAGCCGGACAAGCACCCGACGATCTTTGCGGCGTTCGGCGCGCTGGCGGTCGGCGACTCCTTGGTGCTGGTGAACAACCACGACCCCAAGCACCTGCGGGACGAGTTCGACGCCGACCACCCCGGCGGCTACGGCTGGGAGTACCTCGACAAGGGGCCACGGGTCTGGCGGATCCGGATCACCAGGCTCACCTCCACCCCGTCGCCCCGAATCCTGGCCGACACCAACGACTTCGACACGAAAACCGGCCCCGACGGGCTGCGCCTCCCGCTGGAGCCGGTCGTGAAAACTTCTGCGCCACCGCCGCTCTGACGCCCGCCGCCAGGGGACCTCTGCTCGTCGAATCTGTGACAAACGGCTCTGCTGGCCGACGCGCCCGCGCCAATAGCGTCGTGCGTGAAAGACAGCCGATTGACACCGACGAACAGAGGACATGCCATGTCATCGCGCCATGCAGCTACGGGACCCATGGGGATCGTCGTCGGCATCGACGACTCTCCGGCCGCACGGGTTGCGGTGCAGTGGGCGGCACGCGAGGCCGAGCTGCGAAGAATCCCCCTGACACTCGTCTACGCGGTTTCGCCGGAGGTTTCGACCTGGCTGCGCACGCCGCCGCCGCCAGGCGTGATGCGCTGGCAACAGGATCACGGTCGCCGGCTCATCGACGGCGCGCTCAAGGTCGTCGAAGAGTCCACCGCGTCCGGCGGTCCCGCCGGCGTCCACACCGAAATCCTTTCGTCGGGCGCGGTTCCCGCGCTGGTCGACCTGTCCAAGGAAGCCGAGCTGGTGGTGGTGGGGGCACAGGGCAGCGGGCGCTGGCCCGGTCGGCTGCTCGGCTCGGTCAGTTCGGCCCTGCTGCGGCACGCGCATTGCCCGGTCGCGATCGTCCACGAGGAGGACTTGCCGGCGGCCGCCGCCGGTCAGTCGCCGGTGCTGGTCGGCATCGATGGTTCGCCGGCATCCGAGTCGGCCACCGCGATCGCCTTCGACGAAGCCTCGCGCCGCCACACCGGCCTGGTCGCCCTGCACGCGTGGAGCGACCTCGACATCTCGGAGTGGCCCGGAGTCGATTGGCCCGCAACGCAATCCATGGCCGAAGAGGTGCTGGCCGAGCGGCTGGCGGGTTGGCAGGAACAGTACCCCGACGTGCAGGTGGCGCGGGTCGTCGTGCAGGCCCAGCCCGCGCGCCGGCTCGTCGAGGCATCGCTGGATGCCCAGCTGGTCGTGGTCGGCAGCACGGGGCGCGGCGGATTCGCCGGGATGCTGGTGGGTTCGGTCGGCGAGACCGTCGCCCAGATGGCGCGGGTGCCGGTCGTCGTGGCGCGCGAGGCGCCGGCCTAGCTTTCGCGTCGAGCCGGTAAGTGCCGCGGATCCGCTGAGAATCAGTCAATCGGTGCTATGCCGCCCACGCGATCCACGAGGTCGGCGACCGCGGGATCGTTACGGACCACGTCGTGGGCGACGTCGGTCAACTTCCGGTCCTGACGACGGGCGTAGCGCCGCAACAATTCGGACGCCTCACCGACAGTGATGCGACCGCGTTCAGCCAGAATGCCTTTCGCCTGCTCGAAGCTCAGACGGTTGTTGAGCGCGGCCTGCAACTGTTCGGTCAGCAGATCCCGCTGACATATGACTCGTTGCTGCAGCAGCCCGATGGCAGCCACGTCGGTCAATGCCTGGGCAACGGTGCGTAATTGGGGATCAAGACCACCGCGCGTCTGCGTGAACAGGTTCATTCCGCCGATGACCTCCCCGCGCAACCGCATGGGCAGCGCGTGCACGGCCGCGAACCCGATGTCGAGGGCCTTCGGGACGAAATGCGGCCACCGGTCGGATTCGGTGGAAAGGTCCGGGCAATCGACGGGCCGCCCGGTCCGGTAGCAGTCCAGGCAAGGACCCTCGGCGTGTTGCAATTGGAACAACTCCAGCACGCGGGCCTGCTCACTGGATGCGGCGACGACGTTGAGGCCGCCGTGATTGTCGGCGACCAACAGCCCGACCGCCTCTACGCCCAGGGCCTGCTGCGTGCGCACCGACACCAGGTGGAAAAAGTCGACCAGGTCGAAGTCGGCGACGAGCGTGTCCGCCAGTTCGACAAACGAATCCGCGATGGCGGGCTGCGGGCCGGTCATGGCTGCACCCGGCTGCCCTGGCCCGCCGAAGGTTTCGCGTCGTCCGGCCGGAAGCGCAACCGGCGTTCCACCACGGCGCGTGCGACATCGGTGAGTCGCGCGTTGTGGCTGTAGGCGTACGCGCGCAGCCGCACCAACGCGTCGAGCACCGACGAGCCGAGTTGCACGGAGATCATGCCGGCCGCCTGGTGCACCTCCGCGTGCCACAGCACCGGACCGAGTCCATCGGGATCGTCACCGTCCACCGCGGTGGAGATGCCGCATTCGGCGTCGAGCACCAGCAGCAGCGCGGTGTCGGCGTAGACCAAGGCGTCCATCAGTTGTTCCCGGTCGAGGGGACCCGGCGTGTCGTGATAGAGGTCGAGCACTCCCACGCGGAGCGCGCCCAGCGCCAGCGGAAGGCTGTACATGGCGCGCACCCCGAGCCGACTCACGTCGGTTGCGAACATCGGCCATCGGTGGTTGCCCATCGGCGCGGCCATGTCCGCGACGAGAATCGGCCTGCCCGACTCGTGCGCGTCAATTCCCGGGCCCTCGCCCACGGTCGCTTGCAATTCTTCAACCGCACCGGCATGCGAATCGGTGACACAGAGCGGTTCGAGCGACCCCGTGCCGCTGGGCAAAATCAGGCCGGCGCCGCTGACGCCGACCGCCTCCACGCACGCCAGGCACGCGTGCCTCGGCGAGATCGTGGACCCCTCGCGCTGCGCGAGCATCGCGATCGAGGTCCAGATCCGGGAGGTGCGAGCACCGATCACCGCTGATCACCCTCCCCGACGGGCCATTTTGTTACCCGGTGATCATCGACTCGTCGCGGGCCGGGCGTAAGTGCCAAAGGTCACTTCTCAAGGGCGGCGCGCGGCCGTCAGCGCACGACGAGCACCGAGCATTCGGGGTGGCGGAAAAGTGGGTGCCCGTGCGGCCCGACGAGCCGCGCCAGCTGGTCGGCCTCGTCGCCGCCGATCACCGCGAGCAGGACCTGCTCGTCATTGGCTGTCAGGAAGCCGGAGATGGCGTCCTTCGTGGTGATCGGGTAGACGCGCACCTCGGGATGGCGCCGCCGCCAATCCTGCACACGCCGTTCGAACTGCCCGTCGGCGTGTTCGGTGAGATCCTCCGGCCGGCCCCCGAGCACGAGCATGGGCGCCCGGCGCAACTTCGCTTCCGCCACAGCGTATTTGACGACGATGTCGTTGCCGGGTGCGTCGGTCATCCGGACGACGATCCAATTGATGTCGGGCGGTGGCCGCTCGGTGCGCAGGACCGCGACCGGGCAATGCGCCTTCTCGGCGAGCTCGGTCGCCGTCGAACCCAGGATCGAGCGCGCGAAGCGCCCGATCCCCACCGATCCCACGCAGATCATCTCGGCATCCGAGGACGCCTCGACCAGCAGCGGCCCGGCGGGCCCCCGCAATATGTCGGTTTCGACGGTGACCGTGGCGCGGCCGGCCTCGATCGCGGATCGCGCCTCGCGAAGCGACTTCTCGGCGTGCACGAGGTCGCGTGCGTAGTCGTCGGTGGACGGGTGCGTCAGCTTCATGACCGCGACGAGGCGCAGCGGCGCACCACGGCTGATCGCCTCGTCGGCGGCCCACAGCGCGGCCGCGACGGCCGCCGCGGAGCCGTCGATGCCCACGATGATCGGTTTCATAAGCCCGCCAACATCTTTCGGCTCTCAGGAATGGCCTGTCAGGGCCGGTCCGGGCTGGGAGAGCCGATAGACGTCCATCAGCCGGGTGAGGTCGCTGGGCGTGACGATGCCGATCACGTCGCCGCCGTCGACCACCAGCGCGCGGCTGCGCGGGCCGACCGGTGTCATCCGCTCGAGCAGCGCCGTCAGGGGCTCCTGCGGTCCCGCGGTGGGCACCGCGTCCAGCGGCAGGGCGATGTCGACCACGTTGGTGGTGCCGCGCCGGCCCGGGGCGAGGTCGCGCAGCTGGCTCAGCGTGACCAGCCCGACGATCGACCCGTTTTGGTCGGCCACCGGGTACGCCGAGTGTCGGTCGCCCAGCACATAGCGCTGGATGAAATCGTCGACGGTGATCCACCCGGGTGCGGTGTGCGGCCGGGCGGTCATCGCGTCGGCCACGCGCACACCGGCGAAGAGCTGCTGGGTGGTTATCCGCATCTCCTCCTCGCGACTGGCGGCGAAGATGAACCAGCCGATGAACGCCAGCCAGACGCCGCCGACGACGCCGCCCGCCACGAACTCGGCCAGCCCCAGGGCGATCAGGACGAACGCGACGATCCGCCCGGCGTGCGCCGCGCCGATGCCGGCGCGCACGAGGTCGCCGTGGCGGCGCCACAGGTACGCCCGCAGGACCCGGCCGCCGTCCAGCGGGGCGCCCGGCAACAGGTTGAACAGGCCCAGCAGCAGGTTGATGCCGGCCAGCCAGGCGGCGACCCCGACGACGATCGGAGCGCCGCCGACGCTGCGCAGCGCCGCGACGAGGCCGCCGAACGTCGCGGCCAGCGCCAGGCTGGTGGCGGGGCCCGCGATGGCGATCCGGAAGGCGGCTTTGGGAGTCTTCGCCTCGCCGTCGAGCGTGGTCACCCCGCCGAACAGCCAGAGCGTCACACTGCCCACGCCTACCCCCGCGCGGCGGGCGACGATCGCATGCGCGAGTTCGTGCGCCAGCAGCGACGCCAGCAGCACCAGCGCGCCACAGGCGCCCGCGAGCCAATAGGCCGCGGTCGAATACCCTTTGGCGGTGCTCGGCAGCGTGGTCGCCAGGCTCCAGGTGAACAACCAGAGGATGACCAGCACGCTCCAGTGCACCTTCACCGGGAAACCGGCGACCCGTCCTAGCGGGATCGCGTCGTGCACTTCCAGAACCTCCAAAGTCGTTGGCCCGCGTGAGGCCACTCCACCCTGCAGCCGAAACTAAGGTGGCGCCGTGGCCGCGACTAGGGCCGTTGGACCTTGCGCCAGCGGCCAATGGACCTGCCCGGTCAGAACTCGCAGATGTGGCCCACGCAGCCGCCGCTGAAGGTGGGGTCGGCGGACACCGGCGCGTGTTCGGTAGCCGGGCCGGCATAGGTCAGCACCTGTCCGGGCCGACTGCCGTAACGGTAAACCGTGATGCCTTTGACCTTCGCTCTCCATGCGGCCAAATAGAGCGAGCGAACATCGTCGACGGTCGCATCGGCGGGCAGGTTGACGGTTTTGGACACCGCCGCATCGACGTGGCGCTGCACGGCGGCCTGCATCCGCAGGTGCCACTCCGGAGCGATTTCCGCCGCGGTCGGAAATGCGGCGCGGACCTCCGCGGGCAGGTGCGGGTACTGGCGCACGCCGCCACGGCGTGCGATCTCGGCGATCAACTCAGGACGATAGAAGCCCCGATCGCGGGCGAGCCGATCGAAGCACGGGTTGACCTCCAGGAGGCGCCGGCCGATGACCGAGCGCGTGTAGGCGATCGCGAACATCGGCTCGATCCCCGCGGTGGTGCCCGCAATCAGGGAGATCGTGCCGGTCGGGGCGATCGACGTGAGCTGGGCGTTGCGCCGCGGCGTCGAGCCCGCAAACCGGCTGTCGCCGAACGCCGGAAACGGTCCCCGCTCGTCGGCCAGGCGCGCCGACGCCGCCCGCGTCGCCTGCTCGATGCAGCGCGCGATCCGGCCGGCCAAACGGACCCCTCGCTCGCTGTCGTACGGAATCCCCAAGCCGGCCAACATCTCCGCCAATCCCATGACGCCCAGCCCGATCTTTCGGGTCGCCCGGGTGGCCGCCCCGATCTCCGCGACGGGATACCCGCTGACGTCGATCACATCGTCGAGAAAGCGCACGGCCAGCTCGGCGACCTGCGCCAGCCGATCCCAATCGACGCCGCCGCCGCTGACCATCCGGGCGAGGTTGATCGAGCCCAGGTTGCACGACTCGTACGGCAGCAATGGGACCTCCCCGCACGGGTTGGTTGCCTCGATCCGGCCCCGCGCCGGCGTGGGATTGGCGCGATTGATCGTGTCGAGGAACACCAATCCCGGGTCGCCGCACCGATGCGCGGCCGCGCAGATCGCCGTGAACAGGTCGGCGGCGGGCACTCGCGCGACCGTCTTGCCGGTTCGCGGGTTGACCAGACGGTGCTCACCGCCGCGCGTGACGGATCGCAAGAACGCGTCCGTCACGCCCACCGAGAGGTTGAACTGGGTCAGCGCGCTGTGGGAATCCGCTTTGGCGCTGACGAATTCGAAGATGTCGGGGTGTGAAACGTCCAGCACCGCCATCGACGCTCCGCGCCGCCGTCCGCCCATCGAGACGACGTCCGCCGCGGTGTCGAAGAGCCGAAGGAAAGACATCGGCCCGCTCGCCGCGCCCCCGGTGCGGGTCACCCGATCGCCCGCGGGACGTAGGTGACCGAACGCGTAGCCGGTGCCGCCTCCGGCCTGGTGGATCTCAGCGCTGTGGGCGAGCGCGAGGAAGATCGAGCGGAGCGAATCCTCAATCGGCAGAACGAAACACGCGGACAGCAGGCCCAGTTCAGTGCCCGCGTTCATCAGCGTCGGCGAATTCGGCAAGAACTCCAGGCCGCGCAGCAGCGTCGAAAACCGCTCCGCCCACTTCGCCGAGGAACCGCGCCGGAAGGTTTCTTCGGCCGCCGCGACGCAGCTGGCGACGCGGTCCATCATCTCACCGGTCGATTCGGTCGGCCTGCCGTCCTCACCGGACAGCAGGTAGCGCTCGCCGAGCACTGTCGCCGCTGCCACGCTCAACTTGAGCTCGTCGCGCACGCCCAGCAGCTCCTTGGCGGCGCGCAACTCCGCGTGGTGTTGCCGATAGACCATGTACGCGCGGGCCACGTCGTCCAACCCTGCTGCGACCAGCTGGGCCTCGACGAAGTCCTGGATCTCCTCGACCGCAGCGATCTTGGCGCGGGGCCGGCGGGCCAGCGCGTCGGCGACCGCCTTGGCGACCCGGCCCGGCGCGCCGGGGTCCCGGTGCCCGGCCTCGCGAGCGGCCCGTGCGATCGCCGCCTCGATGCGGCCCGGGTCGAAGGGCACCAGCCGCCCGTCGCGGCGCCGGACGCTCGCCGGCCACCGCGCACCGCTCGGCGGACTGCTCATCTCCCGAGTATCCCCGCCTTTCACCGAAATTCAGCAGCCGTAAACCCAATGAGGACTTGAGTCCCTATCGCCTCGGCGGCCGCGGTGGTCGGATTGAGGCGTCGTTTCTGGCAACTCACAACATTTCAGGAGAACACAATGACCAGCACCCTTCCTGCGACCCAGAAGCCACAGCATTCGCTGTTCCCCGAGTTTGCGGACTTCTTCGCGGGGTTCCCTTCGTTCGCCGGCATCCGCCCGATGTTCGACACCCGGCTGATGCGGCTCGAGGACGAGATAACCGACGGTCGCTACGAGGTTCGCGCCGAGATCCCCGGCATCGACCCGGCGAAGGACGTCGACATCACCGTCCGCGACGGTCAGCTCACCATCAAGGCCGAACGCAGCGAGAAGAAGGAATTCGACGGCCGCTCGGAATTCTCGTACGGCTCGTTCGTCCGCACGGTCTCGCTGCCGTCCGGCGCCGACGACGACGACATCAAGGCTACCTACGACAAGGGCATCCTGACTGTCTCCGTGGGTATTTCGAAGCCCGCTCCCGCCGAGAAGCACGTGCAGGTGGCCACCGGCTAGCCGAGTTCAAACCGCCGATCGGGTCGGCGTCGTCGTCTGGGACCGCTCGACCCGTCGCTTGACGCCGAGCAACAAGGCGCGGGTGCCCAGCGTGATGACCGGCCTGGCCAGTTCCATGGCGAACACCTCGCCGGGGTGGCGCAGCGCGATTCGGGCGCGGGTGAGGAGCCGGACGCGGTCTTCCCAGTGCGGCTGAATGTGGAAGGACCACACCGCATTCCAGCGCCGATCCGCTCGTGTGGCGTTGAGCACGACATATTTTTCTCCGACGAGCTCGGCGACGCTCAACGTCACCCCGTCGGGCAGGCCCATCCAGCCCTCGGGCGCCAGGCGCACGACATCGCCGACCGCGAGCTGTTCGCACTCCGAGCCGGCGTCGCGGCGCACCTGGCCGGCCCGCATCAGCTCCGCCCACACCGCGGACACCGGCGCGTCGATGTACACCGCCTCGGTCGTCTGGATCGCCGGATCCGGCACCGACCCGTCGCCGGGCAGCACCATCCGGCACTCCGCCTTGGTCGCGCCCCAATTGCGGTAATACTGTCGCGCGCCGTACAGCAGACCGAGCAGCGCCGCCGCCTCGGTGGTCCGTCTCATCGCGTAGGCCATGACGCCAGTTTCGGTGGACGGCGCCGCCGTCCGACAGGGCCAATGGTCCCTGTGCCGAGGCCAATGTGCCCCACGCGCCTTCGGGGACTTTGGACCCTATCCGCAATCTCCGCGTGACGGAATAATGACCTCGTCTGACGTAACTTAGCGTGCGGCGGTTGCGGCTGAACAAAGGAGCATGACGGTTATGGGTTTGAACCCACCGTTGTTACTGACCGATACTGACGTAGACGCCCTCGCGCGGGAATTCTTGCTCTCCCGCTACCTCGGCCCCATTTATGCCGACTGGTCTCCCGATCGGCGGCTGGACACCTTCCTGCGGCGGCGCGGCCTGTCCCGTGTCGCCGACGACGGGGACCTGTCCACGATCGTGCTGGACCGCATCATGGCCCGGGTGAGCGGCGGGTCGCGCTCCTAGCTTCGGGACCAACGGCACTACCGGCGCTCGCGGCGCGGACGCATAGTGATGCAGACCGCCGCGATCGGAGATGAGCGCCGATGGAACACCTGTCAACCATGGAGGCCAGCTTCCTGGAGGCCGAGGACGCCGACCGGCACCTGAGTCTGGCGATCGGCACGCTGGCCGTCATCGATGGGCCGATGCCCGATGTGGAGGCGTTCACCGCGGCACTGCGCGAGCGGATACGCGGCGTCCCCCGGTTCACGCAGCGGGTGCACAAGCACGCCCTCGAGCTGGCGGCGCCCGAATGGATCGACGACCCCCACTTCGACATCGCCCATCACGTGCGGCGGGCGGCGTTGCCCCAACCCGGCGACGACGCCGCGCTGTTCCGGCTGATCGCCGACCTGATGGAGCGCAGGCTGGATCGCGACCACCCGCTGTGGGAGTGCTGGGTCGTCGAGGGCCTTCCGGAGGGGCGGTGGGCGGCCCTGGTCAAGGTCCACCACTGCATCGCCGACGGGATCGCGACGGTACAGATGTTGACCAGCATGGCCGACCCGGGCGGCGCGGGTGAGACGTTCGCCGGCGACATCCGCGCCGCCAACGAGCTGCCGTCGTCGATCGTCCTTTCGGCCGGACTCAGCCGCAATCCGCTGACCTGGGCGGGCGGGCTATGGCGCGCCTCGCTGGCGACCACCGCGGTCGCCGCGCAGACGGCAAGGGGCGCAGCGGAATTCGTCACCGGGCTGGCGGTGCCGGCGGCGGGGTCGTCGCTGCGCGGCCCAGTGGCCAACATGCGGCGTTACAGCGCGGCGCGGGTGTCACTCAAAGAGGTCGAGACGGTGTGCGAGGCCTTCGGCGTGACGCTCAACGACGTGGCGCTGGCGGCGATCACCGACAGTTACCGCACCATGCTGCTGCGTCGCGGCGAGAAGCCCCGGCGCAACTCGCTGCGCACCCTGGTTCCGGTGTCGGTGCGCGCGCCGGATGCCATGAACCGCACCGACGTTCGCGTGTCGGCGATGCTGTCATCGCTGCCCGTCGACCAGCAGGACCCGGTCAAGCGGCTCAGGCTCGTGCACGCCCGGCTGGACAGGCTCAAGAGCAGCGGCGAGCGACAGGCCGCCAGCACCTTCGTCACGCTGACCAACTACGTGCCGTTCGTGTTGAGCGCGTGGGCGATTCGGCTGCTGACGCGGCTGCCGCAGCGCAGTATCGTCACCCTGGCGACCAACGTGCCGGGCCCGCGCCGGCGGCTGCAGGTGCTCGGGCGCCCGGTGGAAGAGCTGCTGCCGATACCGCCGATCGCCATGCAGTTGCGCACGGTGATCAGCATGCTGACCTACGTCGACGAACTCGTCTTCGGCGTCACCGCGGACTACGACGCCACACCCGACGTGGACGAGCTCGCCAGCGGCATCGAACTCGGCGTCGCACGGCTGGTCACCCGCGCCCTGGCGCGCAAGCCGGCGAAGCGGAGCCGTCACCCCGCCAGGCTGGCCACCTAGCGTTCTTCGGAAGGCAGGTAACGCTTTTCCACCGCCCGCACGAGCTGGTCGCGGATGCGTTCCACGTCGGCGGCCCGGTGGGCCTCCAGCTCGTCCTCCCATGCCGCCACCAGCAACGCGAAGTCTTTGTCGGCGATCGTGCCCTCGAGCCAGTGCGAGAAATCCCCGCGTTCGAGATGGTATTCGAGTGCCTGCTGATCGAGATGTCTTACCGCAGTGCAGAAGTCGTGCATGCTCGCGGCCGCGGGGATCGATTCGCCGTTGGTCGTGCGAAAGTAGAACCGCCGTTCTGGCGGGAGCCGGACGTCGGCGTACTTGTGCCGGTGCCGCACGTGTTCGGTGCGGCGGTCCGCGATGGTGAACCCGCGTGGCGGCTGCGATCCGAAACGGATGGCGGCCCTCCGTCGCGAGGCGATGTCCGCCGCGATGTCGCGATCGCCGAGCGTTATCGCGACGTCGCTGGTATCGATCTCGTGCGCGGGAAGCGCCGCCGGCGCGAACGAACACAACACGTAACCGCCGCGGCGTGCCCAGTGCGCTTCCTCGTCGCCGCCGAGCAGGTGGGCCTCGTCGTAGACGACCCAGTGCGGGAAGCCGCGCTGTTCGCGGTGCGCCTCGGCGGTCGACCGCAATCGGCGCACATAGTCGCTCTTGCTGGGCTCGGGCAGTCCCGACATGTCGACCACCACGCTGGAGTCCGGCCGCAGCGCGTTGACGACCTCGGCCGGTTCGGGCAGGTGGTGGCCCCCGTCGACAACCTGCACCTGGCTGAGCTGCTGCAGCTGCAGGTGATCACCCTCGGGGTCGATGACGAGCACGCAGTAGCCGGCCAGCACCCATTGTTCGGCCATCAGGCCGAGCAGGTAGCTCTTTCCCGAGGCGGCCGGTCCGGTCACCAGGATGCGGCCCTGGCTTCCCGGCAACCGGGTCGTGGCCCCGTCGTCGAACGTGCCGATGTCGACCCAGTGGCGTGGCGGGCACCAGCGTTGCGCCCCAGACAGATACGGCTGGGTGAGCAGCTCGGCGACACCGGCCCCGTCCGGTTGCTCCAGGACGACGTCGGCGAATCGCCGCACCGACGAGACGGCGTCGGCAACCGCGGCGCCGATCTCGGCGACGCCGAGCAACGACAAGTCGTTCTCGGCGTCCCCCACCGCCACGGCATTGTGCGGCGACAGGCTCATTCTTTCCAGGAGGGCGGCCAGCCCGGTGCCCTTGGTGGTGCCCGCCGGCAACACCATCAGCGCCGACCGGTTGCGGATGACCTGGTAGTCCATCCCCAGCTCACCGATCGCCTCGACGACGTCGGCGGTGTGCTCCTCACCGTCGATGGCGACCAGCACCTGGCCGCGCCGGCATGGGATGCCCCGCGCGGCGAGCGCCTCGTCCAGGCCGGGGTCCACCGGTTCCGCCAGCACGTGGGTGCGCCCGTCGATCACCGCCACCGCACCGTTTTCCAGTACCAGCGCATCGACGTGATCGGCGAGCCAAGGGAATTCGGCATGCAATTCTGCTGCGATGCGGCCGGTGGCCAGCACGACGGTCAGGCCGTCCCGCCGGGCCCGGTCGATCGCCGCAACGGCCGGCGGGGACAGCTTGCCGGCCGATGCAATGGTGCCGTCGACGTCGACTGCGACGACTTTAAAAAATGCCACAGCCTTTCCTATCTGCGTTTCCCCGCCCCGAAGCCAAGGCGGGCGGTATGGGTCTTTGCAGGGCCTTTTGGCATGCGCACGGCCGCGCTCAATCCACGCTCACGATGGATTCCAGCTCGGTCAGGCACTCCTCGGTGAGCGGGATCAGCGTGTCGATGTCGGGCACCAGGTCGGCGCCCGCGACGTAGCCGAAGCCGATCCGGTCCGCGTAGGAACACGTCGTCACGTTGAAGGCCATTCCGTCGAACACCGTCGACACGGGATACATGTCGTCGACATGGGCCCCGTTCCAATACATTTCGGCGTCCGGACCGGGCACGTGCGAGATGGGCAGGTTGTAGCCGGTGCGCACCTTGGGCGCGAACGACAGCAGGGGGACGACCACCGTCGCGGCGATGCTCGGCGCGGTGGTCAGCAGCGATACCGCCGACCCCCGCTTGGCAACCGAGCGCTTTCCTTCCGACATCGACCGGTGGATCAGATCCAGCCGGGCGGCCGGGTCGTCGACATCGGTGCCCAGCGGACACAGCCAGAGGCCGAACATGTTGCCATGGTTGTCGTTCGCCGCGTCGTACTCGCGAGCGCGCACCGTGATCGGGCAGATGGCCACCAGCGACTGTTTGGGCAACTCCCCCCGCTCGAGCAGCCAGCGGCGCACCGCCCCGGCCACCATCGCGGTCACCACGTCATTGCCGGTGGCCCCGGTGGCCCGTTGCACCGCCTGGATGCGGTCCTTCGCCCAGCTGCCGGCCGCGACGACGCGTTTCGGCCCCAGGCGGCCGTTGAACCGCGTGTAGGGCGCCTCGAACGGCAACACGGTGGTGTGCCCGACGAGCGTGTCGAAGACGTTCGAGATCTCGCCCGTGACGGCCCGCCCGATGAGCCCGACGCTCGATGTCGCGGCGCCCAGCAACGAGCGCACCGGGGCCACCACGCGTGACGCCAGCCCGCCCGCCGCCGCGCGGGGCGAGGAGGCATGACGGCGG
>NZ_LZJH01000102.1:0-1033 GCF_001666745.1 Mycobacterium sp. E2699
CACTACGATCTCTCGGACGACTTCTTCCGGCTGTTCCTGGACCCCACCCAGACCTACAGCTGCGCCTACTTCGAGCGCGACGACATGACGCTCGAGGAAGCCCAAATCGCCAAGATCGACCTGTCGCTGAGCAAGCTCAACCTCGAGCCGGGCATGACGCTGCTGGACATCGGGTGTGGCTGGGGCGCCACCATGAGGCGCGCCATCGAGAAGTACGACGTGAACGTCGTGGGCCTGACGCTGTCGGAGAATCAGGCCGCCCACGTGCAGAAGATGTTCGACGAGATGGACACCCACCGCGGCCGCCAAGTGCTCCTGGAGGGCTGGGAGAAGTTCCACGAGCCGGTCGACCGCATTGTCACGATCGGCGCCTTCGAAGCGTTCAAAGCGGACCGTTGGCCGGCGTTTTTCGAACGGGCCTACGAGATCCTGCCCGACGACGGCCGGATGTTGCTGCACACGATTCTCGCGCATTCCCAAAAACAGCTGCACGAGCTCGGCGTCTCGCTGACCATGAGCGACGTGCGGTTCACGCGATTCATCTACACCCAGATCTTTCCCGGCGGGCAGTTGCCGGCGCAGGAAGACATTCTGAAATTGGCGCCCGCGGCCGGATTCACCGTCGAAAAGGTGCAATTGCTGCGGGAGCACTACGCCCGCACGCTCAATATGTGGGCGGCGAATTTAGCGGCGAACCGGGAAAAGGCGATCGCCATCCAGTCCCAGGAGGTCTACGACCGCTATATGCACTACCTGACGGGGTGTGAAAACTTCTTCCTGAAGGGCATCAGCAACGTCGGCCAGTTCACGCTGGCCAAGTAAGTAGCGCACCGCTGGCCGGGCGCTCCCAGGCGCCCGGCTACTTCTCGCAGGTGAATTGGTTGACGTCGGTGTAGCCCTCGCGGAACAGCTTGGCGCAGCCGGTGAGGTACTTCATGTACCGGTCGTAGACCTCTTGGGACTGGATGGCGAGCGCCGTCTCCTTGTTCGCCTCGAGGGCCGCGGCCCACGTCTCCAGGGTCCGTGCGTAGTG
>NZ_LZJH01000103.1:0-905 GCF_001666745.1 Mycobacterium sp. E2699
AGTTGCCCAGCTGCGCGACCGTCGCCGACGCGCTGGCGTGGTAGCCGCTCATCGCGGCGACATCCTGGGCCCACATCTGCTCGTATTCGGCCTCGGCCGCCGCGATCGCCGGCGCGTTCTGGCCGAACAGGTTCGACATCACCAGCGACACCAGCTGGCCGCGATTGGCCGTGATCGACCCGGGGTCCACGATGGTCGCCAGCGCGGCCTCGTAGGCGACGGCCGCCGCCCGCGCCTGGGCCGCCGACTGCTCGGCTTGCGCGGCCGCCCCGCCCAGCCAGTCCACGTACCCGGCGGCCGCGTTGGTCATGGACGCCGCCGACGGGCCCTGCCAGGCCTGCCCGGCCAGGTCCGAGGTCACCGAGGAAAACGATCCCGCGGCCGCACTCAACTCATCGGCCAGCCCGTCCCACGCCGCAGCGGCCGCCAACATTGGCGCTGACCCGGCACCGGAGAACATCCGGGACGAATTGATCTCCGGCGGGAGCACCAAAAAGCTCATGACCGCGGTCCCTTCTCAGCAGCGAGCCCCGGGAGCCAAAGTGTGCCGTTGCTCGGGTTCGCACGCAACCGCGACTGCGAGCGCTTGATCCCTGCGGTCCGGTCCGCAACGATCGTGCGGCGGCCGGGATTGGATTCCCGCCTAACGGGGTATGGGGCAGGCCGGAGAATGTACGTTGCTCCAGTGGCTGCTGAAGGTCTGATCAACGACGATCGAGGGGAGCAGTGATGAACTTTTCGGTGTTTCCGCCCGAGGTCAACTCGGTGCTCCTGCTTGATGGGCCGGGCCCGGGGCCGATGCTGGAGGCGGCGGCGGCCTGGGACGGGATCCGCAGTGAGTTGAGCGCGGCGGCAAGCGCATTCAGCTCCGTGACCTCGGACCTGGCCGGGCAGGCCTGGCAGGG
>NZ_LZJH01000104.1:0-192804 GCF_001666745.1 Mycobacterium sp. E2699
GCAACGAGCGCACCGGGGCCACCACGCGTGACGCCAGCCCGCCCGCCGCCGCGCGGGGCGAGGAGGCATGACGGCGGTCGGCGTAGAAGGGCGGCATCGACCGGCGTTGCGGGTCGGTGCTCAGCGCGTCGGCGATCATCTGGAAGCCGGCCACGCCGTCGATGACGGTGTGGTGCACCTTGATGTAGAACGCGAAGCGGCCACCGTCGAGGCCGTCGATCAGGTACGACATCCACATCGGCCGGCACCGGTCGAGCCGCTCGGCGTCCAGCTCGCCGATGAGCCGCCAGAACTCGTTGCGGTCCGCCGACACGGTCCTGCGCCGGCAATGTTGGCTGAGGTCAAGATCTTCCGCCTGGCGCCAGACCCACACGCCGCCGGTGTCCACGCCGCGGTGCGGGTACCGGCACAGCCTGGGGTCGATCGGGTCGTTGCCGGCGAGCGCCTCACGGTACAGGGCGTCGACGTAGTCCGGGCCCGCGTCCTGCGGCGGCGTCAGGATCAGCACGGCGCCGACGTGCATCGGGCTGGCCACCATCTCCGCGGCCATCATCGCCACGTCCAGCGGGTCCAGCGGATCCATTTCCGCGCGCCTAGGCCGGGCGGTCGCGCCGCGTCGACGGTTCGTCGAGGAGTCCGGACTGCCGCAGCGCGTCCCGGACGAAGTTCTGCACCGGGCGCGACCGGAAGAATCCGGTGTGACCGCCGGGATACCAGACGATTTCGGGTTTACCCCAGTGTTCCCAGAGGCGCACCACCTGCTCACGCGGATGCACGACCCGGTCGGCGACGCCGGCGTAGATGAACCGGCCCCGCCTCGGCACGAGTGGCGTCAGCGACAGCGGCGACGTCATCCGGCCGATGGGTTCGGCCAGTTCCATCGTGCGCCGGCGCGGGTCGTGCTCGCTGAGGCCGGAATGGCGCCCCAGCAGCTGCACCAGGTCCGCCACCGGCACGCCGAGGATCGCGCACGTGAGGCCCTTTTCGAGGCTCGCGACCAGCGCCGCGATGTAGCCGCCGAGCGAAAGGCTGTTCAACCCGATCGGCGACTCGGGCTCCTGCAACCGGATCCAGGACAGCAGCCGCCGGATGTCCCACACCGCCTGACCGGTGGCGTGCACGTCGTCGAGGATGTCCTCGCCGGGAAAGATGGCGCTCTTGGGCAGGCCGCGGGCCCGGGGGCCGTGCATCGGCAGAACCGGCATCACGACGTTCAGGCCGAGGTCGTCGTGCAGCTTCCAGGACCGAAACAGCGCGAGGTCCAGCGCGGCCCGACCCATTTCCGTGCCGTGCACGCACACCAGCCAGGGCCGCGGTTCGGGGTGGCGGAGCACCAGGGCGTATTCGCGGTCGTTCGAGGTGTAGCTCATCCACCGCTGCGCGCCAGGTTCGCCCGGCCGCGGCAGGTACCCGCTGTCGAAGGAGATTCGATAGAGAGATCGGGTGCGCCCCTTCACCTTTCGGACCGTGACGTCGGAGAGCGGCGGCGGCGCGCCGAAGAATCGCTTCGGGTGATCGAGCCATCCCCGCTTGCCGTAGAACTCCAGCCCCGCGAGCACCTCACCGGTGATGCGCTCGAACACCTCGGGCCGGCTGACCGGGCGGCGGGCCTTGAGACCCATCAGGACGATCTCGTCACGAAACGCCTGTGCGGCCAGGGCGAGGGTGGGGCGTGCGATGGGAAGTTCGCCGGGTGTCCCGTCGAGGTAGTCGCGCCACGACTGCGCGACGTACCGACCGGTGCCGGTGAGCGGTTCGACGGCCTTGCCCAGGCCATTGACGACCGGCGGATTCCAGCGCGGAGCGCCCGGTCCGCCGGGACCATGGCTGTCGGGTGTGGCCATGGCGGCACGCTAACACCCGGCCGATCGGGCGCGTTAGGGACCTACGGCCCGGCCGAAGGCGCGAAAGTCCTTGACCGGCAGGCGCAGATCATCGGGCGGTTCGGGACGAATGAAGGGGCGCGCAGGGACTTTAGTCACTCGTGCCGGTGGCCTCAGCGTCGTACGGTCGGTGCGTCGGCGCAGCGCCGACGACCGCCCACCAGGACCTCAAACCAGGACCTCAAACCAGGAGTTGACCATGACAGCACCCGAAAAATCCGAGCCGCGCTGGGCAGAACTCTCCGACGACGTGCTCGAATCCGTCGACAGCGGCCGCAAGCAGGCCATCGAGGCCGTCCGCAAGTTCGTCGACCAGATCAGTCCCGTGCTCCCGGAGCAGTCGCGCCGCAAGACCGTCGTCGACGCCGCCCTGGACCTGGCCGAGGAGTTGAGCGCGGCCCGCATCGAGTTCTTCCGCAGCGTGGTGCACAGCGCCGGTCAGGCGGTAAGCAAGCACGGCGAGTGAACCGGCGTCTCGACGACGGTTCAACCATGGCCGGGCGGCTGCGACGAGGCACCGCCCGGCCATTTGGTTTTCTGGGTGTGGATCATTCGACGTCCGCCTCCCCCGACAGATCCAGGACGACCTTGCGCGCGGCGCGCTGCAAGCCGACCGCAGCCGTCCAGTCAGCGCCCGAAGACCGGATCGGCCCGGCAACCGCGATGTCGACGGCTCCCCTCCGCGGAAAGTGGTGTTCCGGCCGCAGTATCGTCCGGGTTCCGCGGATGGCCATCGGGACGACGGGCACGCCGGTTTGGGCGGCCACCGCGAACGCCCCCATGTGGAAAGGCCGCAAACCTGGCGCACGGGCCAGCCGGCCCTCGGGGAAAATGACGAGCGACTGCCCGGCTCGCACCAGGGCGGCGAGCCGGCCGACGTCGGCCACCCCGTGTTCGCGCTCATGTCGCTCCACGAACTGGTGGCCGAGCCTCCTGAGCACGAATCCATTGAGCCCCTGGTGTTCAAGCACTTCAGCCGCGACGAACCGGTACCGCTCCGGCAGCACCGACGCCAGTGCCAGCGGGTCGATCCAGCTGGGATGGTTGGCCACCGCGATGGCGGTGCCCGCGGGCAGGTGGTCGAGGCCGTGCACGGTGATGGCCGTTCCGGTGAGCCGGGCCAGTAGCCGCACCGCCGCCCGGGCCACCTTCCAGCGCGACCGCGGCCGCGGCAGCACCAGCAACGACACGACCACCGCCAAGCCGAGGACCGTGTATACCGCCCACGCGTAGGCGGCGAAGCACATGGCACCCGCGGCGCGCCCGGCGCGGCGCATCGAAGGCGCCGCGCCGCGCAGCCGAAGGCGGGCCAATTCCCACCACACCGCTCGCGGGCGCGCGCCCACCTTCCCAGCCTGATAGAGCTGCCGGCTCGCCGCCCGCCGGATCTTGCCGCTCGAGGTCTTCAGCACCGTGCGCGGCGGCGCCAGTACCACGTCGTCCGGTGCCACGCCCAGCAAATCGACCGCGGTGGAGGCGATTTCGGAGCGCAATGCGGCGCGGGCGTCGTCCCCGACGGCTCGGGTCTCGGCCATGACGACCAGGCGTTCGGCGCCCCCCGCCGAGTCCGGCGAAGCGAACACCGCGACGCACCCCTTGCGGACGCCCGCCAGGTTGCCCACGGCCTCTTCGAGCTCCGCCGGGTGCAGGTTGCGCCCGGCCCGGATGATCACGTCCTTGACCCGGCCGGTGATGTAGAGGTCGGCGTCGGCCATGTACCCGAGGTCGCCCGTGTCCAGCCAGTCGTCGTGGAACAGCGCCCGCGTCGCGGGCGTGTTGTTGAGATAGCCGGCGGTGGCCGACGGACCGCGGAACTCGACGCGGCCTTCGCGGCGGTCGCCCAGCTCGTTGCCGGCGGCGTCGACGACGCGGATCTCGTGGCCCGGCAGGGGCCGGCCGCACGCGACAAAACGCAAGTCCCGCTCGCCCGGCGTCGCCGGCTCGGCCCGCCCGGAGCGCACGAACGCGTCCCGACGGATTCGGTCGATCAGCGGGCCGCGCCCCAACGGCGGGAAGGCCAGCCCCACGGAGGACTCGGCCAGCCCGTACACGGGTGTCATGGCCTCACGGCGAAAACCGTAGGGGGCGAACCGATCACCGAACCGCTCGATGGTCGTGGCGCTGACCGGCTCGGCGCCGTTGTAGGCCAATCGCCACGAGCTCAGATCGAGCCCGTGGATCTCGTCGTCGCGGATCTTGGTGAGGCACAGCTCGTAGGCGAAGTTCGGGCCGGCCGACATGGTCGCCCGGTTGGCGTGGATCTGCCAGAGCCACCCCGAGGGTCGGATCAAAAACGACTGCGGGCTCATCACCACCAGCGGGACGCCGAAATACATGCAACCGAGCCACGCGCAGATCAGACCCATGTCGTGATACAGCGGCAGCCAGCTGACGAAAGTGTCCGACCCGGAAGCCGCCGCGGCCCGACCCATCACGCGGATGTTGGCCAGCAGGTTCCGATGCGTCAGCGCGACCCCCTTGGGCGCTCCGGTGCTGCCCGAGGTGTACTGCACCAGCGCAAGATCGTCGGGCCGCGGCGCCGGGAAGGACGGGAGCGGGTCTTCGCCTGCGCCGGAGAGCGATTCGGGGACGACGACGTGGCGCAGGCTTTCGACGTTCGCGCGCAACAGGTGCCCGAGGGTGACTGCCTCCGGCACGGTGACCAGCAGGGTGGCGCGGGCGTTGGCGAGGATGCCGGTCGTGCGCCGCAGGTGGTCGGCCAGCTGCGAGGGCCGCGCCGGTGGGTAGACGGGAACCGGGACGGCCCCCGCGAGCACCACCCCGGCGAAGGTGACGAAATACGCGCGGCACGTGGGCAACATGATGGCCACCGTCTCGCCCGGCATCACCTCGTGCGCGATCAGGCCGGCCGCCAGGGCAGCCGCCTCCCGGTACAGCGCGGCATAGGTGACGTCGGTGCCGTTCGGGGGGCCGTCGGCGTCGTCGAGGACGCGGATGTGCGTGCGGCCCGGAGTCGCGCCGACGTGCCAGGCCAGGGCCTCGTTCAGGGTCGCCGCCGTTTCGGGCAGCAGGCCGGCCGGCCCGGTGACCGGCGGTGACACCGGGCCCCGGTCCGTTTCCGCGGCGGGGCGGCTCCGCGCCACGGCCGCCACGAGGTCACGCGGCGTCTCCGCGGTCGCCAGGATGTGCGGCGGCAGCACCACCCCGAACTTGTCCTGCACGCGCAGCAGCAACTCGCCCAGCTCCAGGCTGCCGATGCCCAGGTTGTCGAAAGCGCTGTCGAGCGTTACCGGGGGCGGTGTGGCGTGCGGGTGCACCTCGGCAACGAGGCCGCGCACCAACGCGAGGATGTCAGCGGGGCACTCTTGAGTTGCCATCGGTCACGACGCGGCGGCCGACCCCCCGGCCCGTTCGCGCATGCGGGCCGCGAAGGCCGCGGCCCGATCCAGGTCGTGGTCGTTCGGCCGTCCCCTGTTGATCCCGCCGATGAAGCCGAACGGCCCGACGGTGTCGAAGCCCCGGCAGGAAAACGAACCGATCACCTCAAAGCCCTTGGCTTCCAGGTGGTTCCGCACCGGCTTGTGGTAGTCCAGCAGCGGGATTTCCCGGGCGCCGCTGGTGAAGAAGGTGAACGCGCGCACGCCTGCGACGGTCGGCAGGCGTCGCATCAACTTGCGCAGCCTGTCGTCGACCGCCATGTAGTAGATCCCGGAGCCGAAGCCGACGAGGTCGTATTGGTGCAGGGCTTCGGGGTCCACCGACTCCGGTTCGACGACCTCGGCGTCCAGCACCTCAGCCATCCGCTCGGCCACGCGGCGGGTGTTGCCGTGCGATTTGGACACGCAGACGATGAGCGACTTCATAGGCCCATGCTGGCCGCGCACCGCACCGCCCGGAAGGGCGCAAAGGCACGAAACGCGCGGGGCATAAGTCACCTCGGGGTCACCCGGTCGCCTCAGTCGAACGCGTGGATCACCTGGCGCGCCACGCGCTGAATCTTCAGGCGCGTCTGCCGATCGAGGGGCAACCGTGCGGCGTCCGGAATTTTGCCGGTCGTGGTGATCACCCCGGGTTCCTCATGCTCCCACCGGGCGTTGACCTTGTCGCCCAACACCCGCGCGGGCGGGTTGTCGGCGAGCACCCGGGCGTGAAAGCGCTCGATGCCGTCGACCCGCGCGGCGACCGCCAGCGCGACGAGCAGCAGAGTCCCGATCCCGCGGTTCTGATAGGCGTCCGCCACCGTGAGCGCGACCTCCGCCGAGGTCGGGTCGTCCTCGTCGCGGATGAAGCGGGCGTCGGCGACGACCGGCCCGTCCGCGCAGGTGGTGACGACCCAGACGAAATGGTCGAGGTAATCGACCTCGAACAGGTAGGCCAGCCCCGACGCGCTGGGGGCGCCACCCTGGTAGCGCCGGTACAGCGTCTCCCGCGAGAATGCGCCTTCGCTGGTGAACCGCTCGGCGTCGCCCGGCAGCACGGGGCGCAGCAGGAACCCGGTGCCGTCTTTGGCCGACACCGGGATGGGGTCGATGTAGGCGATCAACCGCTGGCGCGCCGTGCGCACCATCCGGTCGGCGACGACGGGCGTGGCCAGCATGCGCTCGAAGGCGCCGTGATAGCCGATGTAACCCCGCACATCGTCCTTCGCGATCACCGTGGCCGTCCTGGGTTTGCCTCGCAGCAAAGCGATTTCGCCGATGATCGTCCCGGGTGACAGCTCGGCGACCGTCACCTGGCCGCGCGGTCCGGCGTGCCGGATCTCCACCCGGCCCGACGTGATGATCGCGAACGACAACGCGTTTTCGCCCTGGCGCATCAACACCTCGCCGGCGGACGCGCGCAGCGGTTGCAGCTGAGCGGCCAATGGCGCGAGGTCCCGCGCCGGAATGCCGGCGAACACGTCCAGCTCCGACAACTCCCCGCGGCCCGTCATCACCCCGATGTACGGTACGCGACCGGCGCCGCGCCCGCCCGGGCAATTCGCGGGTAAGCGCGGTGACAAAAGGCCCTGTCGCGCCGGGACTTCGGCAAGTCCCACGCGAGACCAAAGCACCGCGGCAGTCGTGCTGTTGGCCTCTAGGGCGCGGCCATGCGCGGTGGTCGGATGGACCGATACGGCTAAGCCGGGGAGACGACGGAGACGACGGGGAGACGACGATGTACGCAGCGACATGGCGGCCCCATTGGCCACAGCGCAGGCCGGCGAGCACGGTCTATCAGCTGACCGATTGCCTGCACGACGGGCATACCGCACGGGTGGCCGCCGACGAGATCACGAGCACGGTCTCCGGGTGGTTGGCCGAACTGGGCGCCCACAGCCCGTTGGTCGACGACCTCGAGCGCGCGGTGCGCGGCGGCGATTGGGCCGGCGCGAGTGCCATCGGTGAGCGCTTGTCCATTCGGGTCGCTGTCGCCGGCTGAGCGCCCCGCCGGCGAGCCACCATTCCGGGACTTTCGACACTATCCGCGACACACGGGCCCACAGCAGGATCGGGGGTTGACACCATGAACACGCCCCTCGCCTCGCTGGAGAGGCCCGACCTCAGCAAGATCGAGAACCGCGCGCCTTCGGTGGCGCACCTGTTCCTCGACCGCGTCTCCGCGACCCCGGACGCGGAGGCGTTTCGCTATCCGCAGGACCACAGCTGGGAGAGCGTGACCTGGCGGCAGGTCGGTGACCGCGTCCACAACATCGCCGGCGGGCTGATCTCGCTCGGGATCGCCTCGGAGGATCGGGTGGCGCTGGCGTCGTCGACGCGCTACGAGTGGGTGCTCGTCGATTTCGCGGTGATGTGCGCCGGCGCGGCGACCACCACGGTGTACCCGACCACCAACGCCGGCGACGTCGCGTACATCGTCGCCAATTCGGGAAGCCGGGTGGTGGTCGCCGAAAACCAAAGCCAGGTCGACAAATTGCTGCAGCACCGCGCCGAACTGCCCGACGTGGGCAAGGTGGTGATCATCGACGGCAACGGCGACGGCGACTGGGTGATGACGCTGGCCGAACTGGAGCAGATGGGCAAGCAGCTGCTGGCCGACTCCCCCGATGTCATCGACGAGCGCGTCGCGACCATCGGTCCCGACCAGCTCGCCAGCCTCATCTACACCTCCGGGACCACCGGGCGGCCGAAGGGCGTGCGGCTCACCCACGGCGCCTGGACGTACACCGCGGCGGCCATCGACGCGCTGGGCATCCTCGGCCCCGACGACCTGAACTTCCTGTGGCTGCCGTTGGCGCACGCGTTCGGCAAGGTGATGCTGGCGCTGGCGCTGCAGATCGGCTACGCGACCGCGATCGACGGCCGCGTCGACCGGATCGTCGACAACCTGGCGACGCTGCGGCCCACCTTCATGGGCGCGGCCCCACGCATCTTCGAGAAGGCACACGCCCACATCGAGGACATGGTCGCCCGGCGGGGCAGGCTCAGCAAGCAGGTGTTCGACTGGGCGATCGGGCTGGGTGTGAAGGTGTCGGAAACCCGGCAAGCCGGCAAGAAGCCGTCGGCGCTGGCCGCGCTGGCCTACCAGGTGGCCGACCGGGTGTTCTTCTCCACGATCCGCGAGCGGTTCGGCGGCCGGCTGAGGTTCTTCGTCTCCGCGGCCGCCGCCCTGGACCGTGACGTCGCGCGATGGTTCGACGCCGTCGGCATCATCGTGCTGGAGGGCTACGGGCTGACGGAGACCGCGGCGGCGTCATTCATCAACCGCCCCGACGCGTACCGGTTCGGAACCGTCGGATGGCCGTTCCCGGCCACCGAGGCCAGGATTGCCGACGACGGCGAAATCCTGCTCAGGGGGCCGGGTTTGATGACCTCGTACCACGATCTCCCCGACGCCACCGCCGAGGCGCTCGACGCCGACGGCTGGTTTCACACCGGCGACATCGGCGAGATCGACGACGACGGCTACCTGCGGATCACCGACCGCAAGAAGGACATGTTCAAGACCTCACAGGGCAAGTACGTGGCACCGTCGGCGATCGATGCGAAATTCAAGGGCCTGTGCCCGTACGCCAGCGAACTGCTCGTCTACGGCGAGGGGAAGCCATATTGCGTCGCGCTGGTCAGCCTCGACGGCGAAGCGATCGCCGAGTGGGCAGCAAGGAACGGCCTGGCCGGCAAGTCGCTCGCCGAGATCGCTTGCGACGACAAGACGCAGGAACTGATCGCCGGCTACGTCGATGCCCTCAACCTGGAGCTGAACCGCTGGGAGCAGATCAAGAGGTTCACCATCCTCGACCGCGAGCTCACCGTCGAATCCGGCGATCTCACGCCGAGCCTGAAGCTTCGCCGCAAGGTCGTCATCGAAAAGTTCGAGGACCGCCTCAGCGACCTCTACGACCGCCCGTCGGGATGAGCAACCGCGCGCCCGACGAACCGGAGCGCTTTTCCGCCCTGTTCACCGACCTTTACGAGGTCACCATGGCACAGGCCTACATGGCCGAACGCATGACGGGAACGGCCGTCTTCGAGGCCGTGTTTCGCAAGCTGCCGCCCGGGCGATCGTTCGTGATGGCCGCCGGCCTGTCCGATGTGCTCGACTTCCTCGAAGCGTTCCGGTTCCAGCCGGAGGACATCGACTACCTGCGCGGGTTGGGCTTGTTCGCCGACGAATTCCTCCGCTGCCTCGCGGCGCTGCGTTTCACCGGCAACGTGTGGGCGGTGCCGGAAGGGACGATCGTCTTTCCCAACGAGCCGATCGTGCAGGTGATCGCCCCGATCGTGGAGGCTCAGCTCGTAGAAACGTTCGTGGTCAACCAAATTCACCTGCAAAGCGTCATCGCGAGCAAGGCCGCCCGCGTGTTCGAAGCGGCCCGCGGCCGGCAGGTGGTGGATTTCGGTGCGCGGCGCGCGCACGGCACCGACGCGGCGCTCAAGGCGGCGCGGGCCGGCTACCTCGCCGGCATGGCGGGCACGTCGAACCTGCTCGCGGCCCGTAGGTACGGAATCCCGGCGTTCGGCACCATGGCCCACAGCTTCATCCAGGCGTTCGACAGCGAGCCCGACGCGTTCGAGGCGTTCGCCCGGCTCTACCCGGACACCACGCTGCTCGTCGACACCTACGACACGTTGCGCGGCGTGGACCGGGTCATCGAGCTGACGAGGAAGCGGGAGCGCCTCCCCATCGCCGGGATCCGGCTCGACTCCGGGGATCTCGGCGCGCTGTCGCGGGCGGCCCGGGAAAAGCTCGACGCGGCGGGATTGACCAGGGTCGAGATCCTCGCCTCCTCGGGTCTCGACGAGTACCGCATTGCCAAGCTGCTCGACGACGGCTGCCCCATCGACGCCTTCGCGGTCGGCACCAAATTCGTTGTGGCCCAAGATGCCCCCGCCCTCGACATGGCGTACAAGCTGGTGGAGTACGACGGCGTGGGGCGGACCAAGTTCGCCAAGGGCAAGGTGATCTATCCGGGGCGCAAGCAGGTGCGGCGGCTCAATCACGGGACCTTCGGCGGCGACACGATCGGGCGGGCCGACGAAGACCTCCCCGGCGAGCCGCTGCTGGTGCAGGTCATGAAAGACGGCCGGCGCGTTCACGATGCCGGGCTGCAGGCGGCGCGAATCTGGGCACGCTGGCAGCTCGACCGGCTGCCGCCCTACCTTCGTTGGCTGGACGCCACCGGCTGGTCCTACCCCGTGGACGTCAGCCCCGGGATCGCGTCCGAGCTGACACGGCTCCGCCGCGCCGCCTCGGTGACCTAAGACCCGCAGCTGGGGGCTAATGACCCTGCCGCGGGCCGCGGTGGGTTCATACGGTTGCCAGCATCGTGGCGCGACGGCGAAAGGGATGGCATGCGATCGGATCGCCTCAAGTGGCTGGTAAAAGCGCAGGGGCCGTTTGCCTCGGTCTATTTCGACGACTCGCACGACACCCAGGATGCCGTCGAGCAGCTCGAGACCACCTGGGACGACATCCGCAAGCAGCTCGAGGACCTGGGCGCGGCCGCGGCGCTCATCGACAACATCGAGGGGGCCGTGCTGCACAACCGACCGGCCGTCGGCCGGCGCGGCCGCGCGGTGATCGCGACCGGCGATGAGGTGCTGATCAACGAGCCGCTCGACGGGCCGCCGCCGGCGATGGTGGTTCGCCTGTCCGATTACCCGTACGTCGTGCCGCTGATCGAGTTCGAGATGCAGCGCCCCACCTACGTTTTCGCCGCCGTCGATCACACCGGCGCCGACATCACCCTCTATCAGGGCGACACCGTCAGCTCGACGAGCGTCGAGGGCGACGGGTATCCGGTGCACAAGCCGGCCAGCGCCGGCTGGAACGGCTACGGCGACTTCCAGCACACGACCGAGGAAGCCATCCGCATGAACTGCCGCGCGGTCGCCGACGAACTCACGCGACTGGTGGACGGCGCCGACCCCGAGGTGGTGTTCCTGTGCGGCGAGGTCCGTTCGCGGGCGGACGTCATCGCGCAGTTGCCACGGCGGGTGGCCGACCGGATTTCGGAGTTGCACGCCGGGTCCCGCAAGAGCGGAATCGACGAGGATGAGGTCCACCGGTCGACAGCCGCCGAGTTCGCTCGGCGCCGCGAAGCCGGGCTGGCCGGGCTCGCCGATCGGTTCCAGGCCGAACTCGGCCGCGGCTCGGGCCTGGCCGCCCAGGGCGTTGCCGCCGTGTGCGCGGCGCTGCGCGAGGGCGACGTCGACACGCTGCTGATCGGCGAACTGGGCGACGCGACCGTCGTCTCCGGCCGGGCGCTCACCACCGTGGCGCCCGATGCCGACGCGCTGTCCGACTTCGGCGAACCGGTGCAGCGGGTGGCGCGGGCCGACGAGGCGTTGCCGTTCGCCGCGATCGCGGTGGGTGCCGCGCTGGTGCTGGCCGGCGACCGGATCGGGCCCGCGGAAGGCGTCGCCGCGTTGCTGCGATATGTCGCGAGCGACGCGGTCGGCCGCCGGGGCGCATGACTTCCTTTGGAACAGACTTCCTTTGGGAACAGAGCAGTGTCAGGAGCGTGCAATGACTCAACGTGACGAAGAAATCCAGGTGAGCACGGGGCCGGTCTCCGTGGCCGGCCACCTCGTCATCCCTGAGCATCCCAAGGGTGTCATCGCCTTCGCGCACGGCAGCGGAAGCAGCCGGCACAGCCCGCGGAATCGATTCGTCGCCGAGGTCCTCAACAAGGCCGGATTCGCCACCGTGCTCTTCGACCTGCTGACGCCCGGTGAGGAACGCGACCGCGCCAACGTCTTCGACGTAGGGTTGCTTGCGCGCCGACTGGTCGACGTCACGGCCTGGCTGGCGGCCCAACCCGACACCGCGTCACTGCCGGTCGGCTACTTCGGGGCCAGCACCGGCGCGGGCGCGGCGCTGGTGGCGGCCGCACACCCGGGGGTCAAGGTGGCGGCCGTGGTATCCCGCGGCGGGCGGCCCGATTTGGCCGGTGAGGCGCTGCGCAGCGTGCATGCCCCGACCCTGCTGATAGTGGGCGGACACGACCAGACGGTGCTGCGGCTCAACCGGCAGGCGCAGGCCGTGATCCCGGGCGAGTGTGAGGTCGCCGTCATTCCGGGTGCCACCCACCTCTTCCAGGAGCCGGGCGCGCTCGGGCGAGTGGCCGCGCTGGCCAGCGACTGGTTCACCGACCGCCTGGCGGTACAGGTTCAGGTTTAGGGCGGCGGTCCCGGATGGGGGGGTTTTCCGGGACCGCCGCGGCTCGGGAGTGGCTCCTCAGTCGGCCGGTGTGATCAGGCCGTAGTGCCCGTCGTAGCGGTGATACAACACGGTGCCGCGGTCCCGGGCGGCGTCGACGAAGAACAGGAACGGCAGGCCGAGCAGGCCTATCCGCTCGATCGCCTCGTCCACGGTGAGCCGCGGAGCCGGCTGCGGGCTGATGGTCAGCGGCAGGTCGAACGGCGCCAGTTCGTCCGACAGTTCCGGAATCACCTGCGCCAGGCGATATTCCGTGGGACCGTGCCGGTACAGCACACTGTCCTGCTGGCTGCCGCGCTCCGTGAAGAGGTGGAAGTCGTAGTCGAGCAGCTCCATCTCGAGCGCGGCCTCGTCGATGGTGCAATCGGGGAGGCTGTACGACTTGTGCCGGATGATGCGGCGTTCGCTTTCGGGCCTCGGAAAGTAGTTCGGCCGGTGGGTGGGTTCGGATTCATGGCGCCATTCGTGCGGGGCGGCCTTGGGCATGCCGCCTCGCCTGGCTTCCCAGTTCTCGGCGGCGCGTTCGAGTCGACGACGCAGCCGCGCCTCGAGCCGATCGATCGCCTCCCGCTCGGTGACGCCCTCCACCTGGGCGCGGATCGGCCGGCCGTTGACGTCGAGGTTCGCCTGCGCGATGACGCGGCGGGCCACCGCCGGATCGCCGTGCTCGCTCAGCCGCACGTGCGCGTGCAGCACCGGTTCATGGGCGAAGCGTCCGAGCTCGCCGATCTTCGTCCGCGCGTAGTCTTCGGCCTCGGGCAGCTGACCATGCGTCGTCACCTCGACATCCAGGACGGCCGGTAAATCGGGTCGGTGTCTCATGATTCGTTGCTACGCTCCTTCCAAATCGTTGCTGTAGGGCCGAAGGTCACCGCGGGCGCGGTACTCGGTCGCACGTTCAGCGGTGCAGACCGGTGACCGGCTGGTGGGTGTTGGCCTGGATATCGGTGGAAGTCAACGCCATTAGCTGATTGGACAAATCCGACAGGGCTCGGGCAATCGCCAGTTCGTCGCCGATCCGGGCCACCGGCTCGTCGGCGGGGTCAAGTCGCGCCAAACCGATCCCGACGAAATCCTTGCCAGCCCACGACAGCCGGGCCTTCGCCCGGGTGCGCTCTTCGTGCTCTTCGATCAGCACATCGATCCGGCAGGTCTTGCCGCCGTCGTCCTTGCCCGTCATCGCCGGTCTCCTTGTCTTGGCGATTGATTTGCCCGATTAGATGCGACCATCACGTGCCGGTCGGTAAGTAGGGGCGAAAGTCATCAGGTTCCGGGCAAAGGAAACCGCCAGAGGCCGAAGCGCGCCGTAAAGAAATCCCGAATTAGTCGACGATTAAAGAACCACCGATATTAATCGATAATATTGCTGGTTTTAATCAATAATTTCGTTGACATATATCGACGCGTCCATAAAGTAACTGACGTGTCCTACCCCAGGCAGGGCGAGTAGATGCACGCCTCTCGAGGCCGCCGTGCGTCGCACCATTCGGGTGACGATCGCGAACAAGCCATCCTGGCCACCGCCGAGCGCCTCCTGCAGGAACGACCGCTGGCCGACTTCTCCGTCGACGACCTGGCGAAAGGTGCGGGCATCTCCCGTCCCACCTTCTACTTCTACTTCCAATCCAAAAATGCGGTGTTGCTGTCGCTGCTGGACCAGATGAACGGCAAGGCGCACGCGGCGCTGACCGCGCTGGGCGGCAAGCTGTTCGGCGACCCCGCGACGCATTGGCGGGCGCGCATCGAGGCCTTCTTCGAGGTGTCGGGATCGCATCGGGCGGTCGCGGTGGCCGGGGCCGCGGCGAAGGCCACCAACCCCGAAGTCCGGCAGCTGTGGTCGACGCTCATGCAGAAGTGGATCTCCCACACCACGGCGGCGATCAAGGCCGAACGCCGGCGCGGCGCCGCCCCGGAGACCTACCCGGCCGAGGATCTGTCCGTCGCGCTGAACATGCTGAGCGAGCGGGTGATGGCCGCGACGTTCACCACCGAGGAGCCGGCGATCCCCGAAGACCGCGTGATCGACACGCTGGTGCACATCTGGCTGGCCAGCATCTACGAAGCCGACGGCACGGCGCTGGCCACTAGCGGCCCCTGAGTATCCGCCGCGCGCGGTCGATGCTCTCGTCGACCAAGCGGTCCGTTTCGCCGAGATAGCCGGCCGACGGGGCCCTGCCCGCCAGCTCGGCGATCGCCCGTTGCTCGCCGAGAACGTCGGCGCTGCTGAGGTTTTCGGCCATCCGCGCGGCGTCGACCCGCAGTCCGGCCAGCAGCTCTGCGCACTGGGAACCCGCAACGAGCGTGCGCCGGCCCAGGGTGCGCAGCGTGTCCCACTCGGCATGCCAGGGACCGTCGGGCCGTTCGTCGTTGGCCAGCGCCGCGGCGGTGTGCAGGGTGGCCGCCAGTTGCGGCGCCGCGAGCGCGGCCCGCCGGATCAGGATCGACAGGACCGGGTTGCGCTTGTGCGGCATCGACGACGATCCCCCGCGGTTCTCGCCTGCCGGCTCGGCGAGTTCGCCGATCTCGGGACGGGCCAGGGTCACCACGTCCGAGGCGACGCGGCCCCAGGCGTCGGTGCAGCCGACGAAGGCGTCCGCGGCCGCGGTGACCGGCGTGCGCGTCGTGTGCCACGGCGGGCGGACGGGCAGCGCCAAAGCGATTGCCGCGCTTGCCACCAGCCGATCGGAGAGTTCACCCGGATCGTTGGCCGCGCCCATCAGCGTCGCCAGCTCGGTGGCGGCGGCCCGGGTCCCGGCCGCACCGCCGACCTGAATCGGGGTGACCAGCCCCTGCAGCCGCTCGAACGCGTCGGCGACCCCGTTCAGCCAGACGGCCGCCTTGGCGCCGAAGGTGGTGGGCGCCGCGTGCTGGGTGAGGGTGCGGGCCACCATCGGGGTGCCCCGGTGGGCCGCGGCGAGGGCGGACAGCGCCGAAAGTTGTTGTGTCAGTTGCGCGGTGAGCTCGTCCGCGACGGCGCGCACGCCCAGCATGAGGGCGGTGTCGAGGACGTCCTGGCTGGTGAGTCCGCGGTGGATCCACGGCGCGACGGCCGGGGCGGCGCGACCGCGCAGCAGTTCGACCAGCCCGATGACCGGGTTGCCGCCGCCCTCCGCGGCGACGGCGAGCGACTCGCGGTCGTCGTCACCCACCAGGGTGGACAGGTCTGCGCCGGAGCCTGCGCCGGGCGCCAGGCCGGCGGCGGCCAGCGCGCCCAGCCACGCGGATTCCACCGCGACCATCGCGGTCAGCAGCGACCGGTCCGTCATGTGCTCGCCGGCCCGCTGGTCGCCGGGCCACAGGAGATTGGTCATCGGCGGTACTCCAGGAACACGGTCTCGTCTGGCCCCTGCAGGTGGATATCGAAACGGTATGCCGCGCCGCCGCTTTCGGGGATGCACACCAGAGGTGCGAGCGCCGGGTCGGCGTTCACGGCGTCGTGGGGCAGGTAGGCGCGGGTGAACAACCGGTCCAGCAACCCGCGCGCGAAGACGGCGATGGCGAAAAACGGGGCTCGCCCGCGGTCCGAGCCGGGCGCGACGGTGGTGAAGCCGTAGTACCCGGCCGCGTCTGTCGCGCACCGGCCCCAGCCGGTGAACGCCGTATCGTCGCGGCGCAGCGACCCGGGCTGCGCCGGGATGCGCCCGTCGCCGTCGCGCTGCCAGAGTTCGACCAGCGCGTCCGGGACCGGCTCCCCTGCGCCGTCGTACACCGTGCCGTGCAACCGGACGGCCCGCGGATGCTCGGCGCCGACCAGCTCGCCGTCACCGGGATATGGCAATCCGAGGCTCAAGAAGGGGCCCACCGTTTGCCCCGGGGTGCAAGGCAATTCAGCCATCTTCGTCAGTCCAGGTTCGACGGGCGCCGCACAGCACGATGTCCCAGCGGTAGCCTGTCGCGTACTCGGGCTGGGTGACGCCGTGGTCGTAGCGGGCGATCAGCCGTTGCCGGGCGGCCGGATCGGGGATCGATTGGAAAATGGGATCCAGGTCGAACAGCGGATCGCCCGGGAAGTACATCTGGGTGACCAGCCGCTGCGTGAAAGCCGTTCCGAAGACCGAGAAGTGGATATGGGCCGGGCGCCAGGCGTTGTGGTGATTGCGCCACGGATAGGGGCCGGGCTTGATCGTCAGGAAGCGGTAGGACCCGTCGGCTCCGGTGAGGCAGCGGCCGGCGCCGACGAAGTTCGGGTCCAGCGGGGCCGGGTGCTGGTCGCGCTGGTGACGATAACGGCCGCCCGCGTTGGCCTGCCAGATCTCGACCAGCTGCCCCGCCACCGCAGCGCCGGCGTCGTCGAGCACCCGCCCGGTCACGATGATCCGCTCCCCGAGCGGCTCACCCGGATGGCCGGCCGTCAGGTCGGCGTCGAGCGGGCCGACGTCTCCAGGGCCGAAGCACGGTGCCCCGCGTTCGAGCTCGTCGGGGTCGACGACGAGTGGGGGCCGGTTGGGGTGGCGCAGGACGGTGCTGCGATAGGGCGGGTAGTCGAGCCGCGGCAGCGTCGGATCCCCGGCGGCCTCACCGCGGCTCAGGGCGGCAATCTCCGCCGTGATGTCCTCCTGGGACGCGACAGCCTCGGCGCTCATCAGCCGTGAGGCTACTCCCGATCGCGCGGCTGACCCCCCGTCAGCCGCGTGATGTCGTCCGTTAGAGACCCCGGACCAACGCGGCCCGGCCCTTGGTGCGCATCCGGTGCAGCGCGGAGCTGCGGTACTGCTCCATCTTGGCGGCCATCTGGTTGCCCAGCTCCTCGAGCTCGGCGTCGGTGATCTTCACCTCGGGCGGAGCCGGAATCAGGTCGCGCTCCTCCTCGTCGGCGTGCGCCTCCAGCACGGTCTTGAAGGAGTTCCACTCGACCTCGTAGTCCGGCGCGCTCTGCGGCGTCTTGAGCAGCACGGAAAGCTGGTCCACCACCTGACGATGCTCGGCGTGCGCGACGGCGATCAACTTGCTGGCATCCTTGAGCGCCGGGTAGTACAGGTCGTCCTCGATGCGGAAGTGGATGTCGAGTTCGACGAGGAAGTCATCGAAAAGGGCATGCCTCTCTTCGCTGTTCACCGGCGCCTCGCTGATCTTGCGGCCGAGGCCCTTGATCACGATGTGGTGTTCCTTCAACACGTCATAGGCGTTCACTTCGCTACCTCCTCGGCACGCACCTCAACCATTCCGTCGACCAACCTGGCCTCGTAGCACGGCAGCGGGGCCGCCGCCGGGCCCCGCAGGACCTCTCCCGACTCGGCCGCGAACCACGAGCCGTGCCAGGGGCACACGACCCGGCCGCGGTCGACCCAGCCGTCGGCCATCGGGGCCGCCAGGTGTGGGCAGAACTCACCGAACGCCGACACCTCGCCCGGCTTCGTCTGGCAGACAACCACTCCCACGCCGTCGACCTCGACGCGCACCGGCTTGCCGTTCAGCGAGTTCGCCGGCAGCACCGGGGTCCACTCCGTGGTGCGCAGCCGCTCGCCCGACTGGTCGATCCCGATGCCGGACTCGAACACCAGGGCCCCGCCGAGGTAGCTGCCAGAGAGGGTGATGGCGTAGCCGAGCGTGGTCAGGGCGATGCCGCGGCCGTGTCGGCCGTGCCGGCGGTCCCACCAGGACTGCGCGTAGAGCCCGGTGGCGACCAGGTTCACCAGGCCGTGCACCAGGCCCACCCGGCGGTCCTCGGAGTGGGTGTGTTGCCAGTCGGTGGTGCCGGTGATCGCGGACCCGATGCTCGCCAGGATCCCCACCCCCAGCGCGCGGGTGGCAAACCGGGACGCGTCGCGCACCTCGCTGGGCCGCTGACCGGGCAGCAGGCTGAGCGCGTCCAGCGCCACCGTCGTGCCCAGCGCCCCGCTCGTCAGCGACGCCAGCGGCGGATGAACCGGGTGCCCGAGCCAGACGCCGTGCAGCGCGTTGGTGACGGTGTTGCGCGCGCCGCCCAGCGCGTTGTAGCCGAAGCTGAGCAGGTGCTCGAACCGATAGCTCGGCCGATCCAGCCACTCCTGCCGCCCGATTGCTGACAACACTCGCGGTCCGAGTCCCCGCAACCCACGGCCGGCCCCCCGGGACCGATCCACCATGACACCTTCCTTCCTCAGATGCAGCACTATACGGCAGCAATCCACGCAAAATCGGCGATAACCCGTGTGTTAATTCGCGCTCACAGGCGCACCGGGTCCGACGTGACCACCGTAGCCGCGGACCGTGAATCCTCGGTTGTCAGGCACCTGTGAGTTAGCCAAAAGGATGCTCCGAAGTCGCTGGCCGTGGGCATTGACCAGGCGCGCCGGGTGCGCGATTCTACTTAGCGGAAGTAATTTCTGTACAGCAGAGGATGCGGGTGACGGATTTTCGCAACGTTTTCGACCAGGTCCGGCGGGGGATGATCCCCGCCCACATCTACAACGACCGCGAGTTGTTCGCGCGGGAGCGGGAGCGATTGTTCAGCCGCGCATGGACGTTCGTGGGCCACGAATCGGAGGTCCCGCACGACGGCGACTACGTGGTGCGCCGGGTGCTCGACGATTCCTTCATCATCAGCCGCGATGCCGACGGACGGGTGCGTGCCCTGTTCAACATGTGCCTGCATCGCGGCATGCAGCTGTGCCGAGCCGAGATGGGCAACGCCTCCAACTTCCGCTGCCCGTACCACGGCTGGACCTACCGCAACGACGGCCGGCTCACCGGGCTGCCGTTTCATCGCGAGGCCTACGGCGGCGACGAGGGGCTGCCCCGCGACGCCCAAAGCCTGCTTCCCGCACCGAGTTTCGCGAGTTACAACGGCCTGTTGTTCGTCAGCCTGGACCCGGCGGCCGAACCGCTGGAGGATTTCCTCGGCGACTTCAGGTTCTACCTGGATTTCTACACCAAGCAGAGCGCCGGCGGCCTGGAGGTGCGGGGGCCGCAGCGCTGGCGGATCAAGGCCAACTGGAAGATCGGCGCCGAGAACTTCGCCGGCGACATGTACCACACCCCGCACACGCACGCGTCGATCGTCGACATCGGCCTGTTCCGCGAGCCGAAAGCCCAGAAGCGCAAGGACGGAGCGACCTATTGGGCGGGTCGCGGCGGTGGCACCACCTACAAGCTTCCGCCGGGCGACTTCGACGAGCGGATGCGCTACGTCGGCTATCCCGACGAGATGATCGCCCGGATCAAACACACCTGGACACCCGAGCAACGGCGGGTGGTCGGCGAGGACGGGTTCATGATCTCGGCGGCCACCTGTTTTCCGAACCTGAGCTTCGTGCACAACTGGCCCAAGTTGCCCGGCGGCCAGCAGGTGCTGCCGTTCATCTCGATCCGGCTGTGGCAGCCCATCAGCGAGAACGAAACCGAGGTGTGCTCGTGGTTCGCGGTGGATTCCGCCGCTCCCCTGCAATACAAACGTGATTCGTACCAGGCATATTTGATGTGCTTCGGATCGACCGGAATGTTCGAACAAGACGACGTGGAGAACTGGGTGTCGCTGACCACCACCGCGGGCGGGTCGATGGCGCGCCGCCTGCTGCTCAACAGCCGGATGGGCCTGCTCTGCGACGATCGCCCCGTCATCGAGGCGCTGCCCGCCGAGTCCTTCCACGGTCCGGGGCGCGCCCAGGTCGGCTACAACGAGTACAACCAGCGCGCGCTGCTCGGCTTGTGGGCGGACTACCTGTCATGAGAAAAGCCCTCCCATTCAACGACTTTCGCCACCTTCAGGCCCATCAGTTCCTGGTCGACGAGGCCTACCTGCTCGATGCCCAGGACTACGAGGCGTGGCTGAACACCCTGACCGACGATATCCGCTACCTGATGCCGGTCCGGGTCACCACGGCGCGCGGTGCCGGGTTCGACGCCGAGCCGGAAAGGGGGCCGGGGATGGCGCATTTCGACGAGGACAAGTACTCGCTGCGCCAGCGGGTCGCCCGCTTTGCCACCGAGCACGCCTGGACCGAGGATCCGCCGTCGCGGCTGCGGCACTTCATCACCAACGTGCGCACGTTCGTCGAAGATGACGCGCACCTGGCCGTCGAATCGGCCGAGTTGCTCTTCCGCAGCCGCGGCGACGTCAACGACGCCGCGCTGGTGTCCTGCGGGCGCGAGGACCTGCTGCGGCGCTGCACGGATGGCTGGAAGCTGGCACGCCGCACCATCTTTGTCGACGAGTCGGTGCTGCGGATGCAGAACCTGGCGGTGTTCCTGTGAACGAACCCCTCACGGTGGCAAACGAATTCGCCGAGGTCGAGGTGCGGCGGGTGGACACCCGCAACGGGTCGCGGTTGCTGATCAGCGCCCCCAAGACCGGGCGGTCGATCAGCCTGGACGCGCTCGAGCTGGAGGCGCTGACCTGGCAGAACGCCCGCACGCTGGCCACCATGGTCGGCAAGGCCGGCGCGCCGCTGGTGCCCGACGAGCCGGAGGTCGGCGATGACCGGCTGGCTTGAGGGCAAGCGCGCCCTGATCGTCGGCGCCGGATCAGGCATCGGCCGCGCCGTGCTGGACGCGTTTCGTACCGAGGGAGCCAAAGTTGCTGCGCTGGAACGCGATTCGGCAAAGTGCGAACGGTTGCGGGACGAGTTGGCCGGCGTCCCGGTGGTCGACGGCGACGCGGTCACCCGTGCGGCCAACGAGCGCGCCGTCGCCGCCGCAGTGGACGCCTTGGGCGGGCTGGACACCCTGGTCAACTGCGTCGGGGTCTTCGATTTCTACCGGGGCGTCGGCGACATCGACGCCGGTGACCTGTCGTCCGCCTTCGACGAGATGTTCCGCACCAATGTGCTGAGCCACCTGCAGTCGGTCAAGGCGGCCCTGCCCGCGCTGCAGGCCGGCACCGGGTCGTCGATCGTCTTGTGCGAGTCCACGTCGTCGTATCACCCCGGGCGCGGCGGCGCGCTGTACGTGTCGTCGAAGTTCGCCGTGCGCGGACTGGTGGCGACGCTGGCCCGCGAACTGGCGCCGCGGATCCGGGTCAACGGCGTGGCGCCGGGCGGCACGCTGGGCACCGATCTGCGCGGCCTCGCCAGCCTGGGCCTCGAGGGCGTCCGCCTGGACGACACCCCCGATCGGGCAAGCGATCTGGCGGCGCGCACCCCGCTGGGCGTCGCGCTCACCGGAGAGGACCACGCCTGGAGTTTCGTGTTCCTGGCGTCCGACCGGTCCCGCGGCATCACCGGCGAAACCGTCCACCCCGACGGCGGATTCGGGCTGGGTGGAACGCGTGTTTGATCAACAGCGCGCCTTGGTGGCGCAGGCCTGCCGGGTCGCGGCGGCGCGCGGTCTGGTCGACGGCATCCTCGGCCACCTGAGCCTGCGCGTCGATGACGACCGGCTGCTCGTCCGGTGCCGCAGCGACACCGACACCGGGGTGGCGTTCACCCAACCCGGCAACATAAGGCTCATCAAATTCGACGGAAGCGCCGGCGCCGCAGGCGAGCTCGACGGCTACCGGGTTCCCAACGAGCTGCCCATCCACGTCGAGACGATGCTCGCCGATCCGGCGCACCGGGCCGTCGCGCACCTGCACCCGCCCGCCGTCGTCGCCGCCGACCTCGCCGGGATCACGCTGAGGCCGATCTACGGCGCCTACGACATTCCCGGCGCGTGGCTCGCGCGCGGCGGCGTGCCGGTCTACGAACGCGCAGTGCTGATCCGAACCCCGGCGCTGGGCAAGGACATGGTGGCCGCGATGCACGGCCGGCCGGTGCTGATCCTACGCGGGCACGGAATCACCAGCGCCGCCAACACCATTCAGCAGGCCGTGCTGCGGGCGATCGGCGTGAACGAGCTGGCGCGGATGTCGTTGCGGGTGCGCGCGGCCGGCGCCGCGCTGCGCGACATCGACGACGCCGACTGGGACGACCTGCCCGACCTGGGGCCGGGATTCAACACCGACGCGGCCTGGCGACACGAGGTCGCGCGGCTGGGTGACTGAAAGCCAATGTCACAGGTTCATATCCGGCGCGCGCCGCGCGACCGGGACGGCGCGCGCCGGCATTAGCCTGCCCGGGTGAGCGAACTGGACCGGCGGCGATTCCTGGTCGCGGTGGCCGCGACGGTCGCGGTCACCGGGATCTCGTGGTCCTCCGCCGGGGGCTCCAGGGAGACGGTGGCCCACGCCGAGGTGCCCGCGCCGCGCCCGGCCGCCCCGGGGTTGCCGCCGATGCTGTCCCCGCCGGATCCCCGGTCGCGCGTCGCGTTGCCCGGTGGCGGGGTGCTGAGGAAGCTGCCCGGCAACGGCGACCTGCTGGCGTGGACGGTCGATGACGGCGCCGACACCGAGGTGGTGCGGCTCTACACACAGTTCGCCAAGGACACCGGGGTGCGGCTCACCTATTTCGTCAGCGGCGCCTATCACTCGTGGACCGACAATGCCGCGTTGCTTCGGCCGCTGGTGGAATCGGGGCAGATTCAGCTGGCCAACCACACGTGGACGCATCCCGACCTGACGATGCTGTCGAAGGCCCAGATCGCCGATGAGCTCGGTCGCACCGACCAGTTCCTGCGGAGCGCCTACGGAGTGGACGCCACCCCGTACTTCCGGCCGCCCTATGGCCATCACAACGCCGTGGTGGACTCGGTGGCCGCCGAGCTCGGCTACCACGCGACCACGCTGTGGTCCGGCGACATACGCGATTCCGCGGTGCTGTCCGAAAACCAGATCGTCAGGACGGCGTACGAGGCCTTCGCCCCGCAGAACATCGTGATCGGCCACCTCAATCACCCGGCGGTCACCCGTGTTTACGGACAGTTGGTGGACATCATCCGGGAACGCAGGCTGCGCACCGTCACGCTCAACGACGTCTTCCTGCGACCCGAGATCCCGCGCCGGATATCTCAGCCGACCTGATCGCCAATCTCCTTGGCGGCCTTGACAAGAGCGGCGGCCACGGCCGGGCAGCGCGCGCCGTCGAGCCGATTCTGCGGTGCCGCGGCGTTGAGCGCGAGCCGCAGGCCCGGCGCCCGGGTCGGGATGGCCACCGCCACCGAGGCGACGCCCTCCTCGCTCTCCTCGCGATTGACCGCGTAGCCCCGCTCCCGGATGCGCGCCAGCTCGGCCTCCAGTTCGGTGCGGCTGCCAATCGAGTGAGCGGTGACGCGCTCCAAGTCCTCCGCCGGAAACAACTGGGACAGTTCGGCTTCCGCGAGCTGGGCGAGCATGACCTTGCCCGTCGAGGTGCAGTGCGCCGGCATGGTTCGGCCCAGCCGCGAGGCCACCCGCACGGCCGCGGGCCCCTCGACCGCGGCGACGAAACGGACGTTCGCGCCGTCGAGCATCCCGACGTGAATCGATTCCCGCAGTTGCTCGCTCAGGCTTCGCATGATCGGCGCGGCGCTGCGCTGAAGGTCGAGGCGGCCGAGGATCGCAAACGCCACGCCGGTCAACGAGGGACCCGGCAGGTACGCCTTGGACACCGGGTCTTGCCGGACGAACCCGCGATAGTTCAGCATCGCCAGCAGTCGGTGCGCCGTCGAGGCCGCGACACCCAGGTATCGGGTGGCCTCGGTCAACCGGATCTCCGGCCGCTCCCCCAGCAACAGCAGCAGCTTCAGCGCGTTGTCGACCGACTCGATCGGATACTGGGGCGCAAGCGAATCGGCGGCGTCCTGCTGCCTCTTGTTCGCCATGACAGTGACGTTACTCGCCACTCAGAGCGCGCTGAGGACCGTCGCTCCCAGTAGGCCCGCCGCGATCACCGCGACGGTGGTGGCCGCGGTGGCCTTCCACCCGAAGCTGCGCGCAACCATCGCGATTCCGGGTGCGCTGACCGCGGGCAGCGTGATCAGCAGCGCGCCGAGCGTCCCCGACGAGACGCCGAGCAACGCCAGTCCGTGCAGGATCGGGATCTCCCCCGCCGTCGGGATGACGAGCAACGTGCCGACCACCGCCGCGAGCACCACCATCAGCAGACCCGTCAGCGGGCCCCGGTGCGGGAGGCCGGTCAGGGTCAGCAGCCAGCCCCGGAAAGCCCCGACCAGGAGCACCAGAATCGCGTACTCGGGCAACAGGAACAGGCCCAGCCGCAGCAGCGCGCGGGCGAATCCGACGGCCGGCGGTGCCGCCGCCGCGGCGGTCGGCGGCGCCCACCACGGCCCGTGTCAGCGTCCACTGCCAGGGAGCGACGAAGAGCAAGAACACGAGCACCGCCGGATTCAGCAACGGGTTGCCGAGCCAGTAGGCGACGGCGGCGACGCGGCCGATCCCGTTGCGCCGCAACGTGACCGCGACCGGGGCGGCGCAGCAGGTGCACATCATCGACGGCATACCGGCCACCCCGCCGGCCAGCGCGCTCGTCAGCGGGCCGCGCCTATTCAACAGGCGCGGCAGCCACGCCCGCGGCAGCAACGCCTGCACCGAAGCGCTGAGGAGCAGCGCCACCACCAGCGCCTGCCAAATCGACAGCAAATAGGCATGGAAAAACGTCGTGGCGGCGTGCCAGGTGGGCGCGTCCCCGGCGCGCACCCCGCCGACCGACAGGATGTTCGACGCCGGCCAGCGATGGGTCCGGTGGGCCTTGAGGGCCTTGGCCGCGTACGGCGTCCACTTGGCCCAGGTCAGCCCCGCCACGAAGACGGCCAGCGTGACGGCGACGCCGATGGTGGCGGCGGCCCGCCCCGGTGTGCGAATCGCGTTGACACTCAGCGGTGCGGCCACGGTCACCGACGCTAACGCAGTTGTCACGGCGGTCACGGCGTGGGGTCGGACACACTTCGGCCACCCGGTCAGCTGCCCTGCGCCACTTGCGCTTTCGCCCACCGGTAGTCGGCCTTGCCGGATGGCGAGCGCTGCAACCGGTCACAGAACACGATCGCCTTCGGCAGTTTGTAGCGCGCGATGTGGCGGGCCGCCTCGGCGATGATGCCGTCGGCGTCGACGGGCGCGCCGTCGGAAAGTTGAACCAGCGCGACGACTTCGTTGCCCCACCGGGCGCTGGGCCGGCTCGTCACCACGACGTCGTAGACGGCGGGGTGCTCGGCGATCGCGGCCTCCACCTCCTCGGCGAAGATCTTCTCGCCGCCGGAGTTGATCGTGACCGAATCGCGGCCGAGCAGCTCGATCTGGCCGTCGGCGTGCCAGCGGGCCCGGTCGCCGGGCACCGAGTGCCGGATGCCCCCGATCACCGGGAACGTGCGCGCCGTCTTCTCCGGATCGCCCAGGTAGCCCAGCGGGATCGGTCCCTGCTGGGCCAGCCACCCGATCTCGTCGTCGCCCGGCGACAGGATCCGGGTGAGGTCCTCGCTGACCACCACGGCGCCCGGATTGGGCACGAAGCGCCCGGTCGCGCCCTGCGCCCGGCTGGAGGCCTGGATCATCTGCGCGCCGGATTCCGACGCGCCGCCCGCGTCCAGGATCGTCACCTGGGGTAGCAGCTCGACGAAGCGCTGCTTGAGCGGGGCGCTGAGCGCGGCCCCGCCGGTGACCAGCGCCAGCAGCCCGGACAGGTCGTAATCGCCGGCCTCGAGTTCGTCGGCCAGCGGCCGCCCGAAGGCGTCGCCGACCATCGACAGCGACATCACCCTTTCTCGGCTGGCCAGCGCCAACGCCTCGGCCGGATCGAAATGCGTGGTCGTCGGCGCCATCACGAACGGCCGGCCCCCGCACAGGCTGATGAAGGCGGCCCACTGCGCGGCGCCGTGCATGAGCGGCGCCAGGGTCATCGAGCCCGGCCCCGCAAGCCGCGACCGCTCGACGATCTCGTCCAGGCTGGACACCGCCTCGCCGGTGCCCAACGCCCGCCCGCCCATGGCGTTCACGTAGATGTCGTGCTGCCGCCACAGCACCGCCTTGGGCATCCCGGTGGTGCCGCCGGTGTAGAGCACGTACAGGTCGTCGGGCGACGGCACCACGTCGAGCGGCTCGTCGGACACCGACGCCAGCAGCTCGTCGTAGCGCACCGCACCCGGCAGCGGGTCGTTGCCCGACCCGTCGTCGACGTGGATCAGCCGCACCGGACCGGGCATCCTGGCCAGCGCCTCGGCCAGCGTGGGCGCGAACCGCGCGTGATACATGACGGCCTCGGCGCCGGCGTTGCCGAGCAGGTACACCAGCTCGTCGGCCACGTAGCGGTAGTTCACGTTGAACGGGGCGACCCGCGCGCCGTACGCGCCGAGCATCGCCTCGAGGAATTCGTTGCAGTTCGCCAGGTACAGCCCGAGGTGGCTCTGGCCCGATTCGTAGGGCGCGAGCTCCGCGCGTTCGCGATGCGCGCCCAGCCCCCACCCGTGCAGCGCCCGGGCGAAGCGTCGGGCACGTTCGGCGGTTTGCGCGAAGGTGAAGCGCCGATCGCCGAACACGATGCAGTCCCGGTCCGGGTTGGCCGCCGCGACCGCCGCGAACACCTGGGCAAGGTTGAATTCCACAGAATCTCCTAACCTGAAGCCAGCGCCACGCTACAACGACGGAAGCGGCGATAGCGGTTAGTCTCTGCATCGTGTGCGGGGCTACCCAGACCGGATACAGCCGATACGTCGCCATCGGGGACAGCCAGACCGAGGGGTTGTGGGATGGCAACGACGCGATCGGCTGCCTCGGGTTTGCCGACCGGCTCGCGGCGATGATCGATTCGCACTACCCGGGCCTGCACTACGCCAACCTGGCGATCCGCGGCAAGCTGGTGGCCGACGTGCTGCGCGAGCAGGTCCCGCCGACGCTGGCGATGCGACCCGACCTGGTCACCGTGTGCATCGGCATGAACGACGTGATCCAGCCGGGAAACTCGTTCGGCCGTGCCCTCACCGACCTCGCGGAGCTGTATGCCGCGCTCGCCGGATCGGGTGCGACGGTGGTGACCACCACCTTCCCGAACGTCGCGCAATTCCTGCCACTCGGGCGGCTGGTGTCCGGGCGGCTCACCCGCATCAACGACGCCATCCGGGCGGCCGCCGGCCGATACGGCTTCCGGCTGGTGGACCTCTACGACGTGCCTTCGATGCGGGACCTGGACACCTGGGACATCGACCGCGTGCACGCGTCCACCAAGGGACACATCCTGTTCGCCGAGGCCGCCGCCGAGGCCCTCAATTTGCCTGGCAGCAACCATGATTGGGCCGAAGCGAGCGGCAGCCCGACGCGGCTGTCGTTCAAATCCCGCACCTATGGCCAGCTGCGCTGGACGCAGCAGAAGTTCATGCCGTGGGTGTGGCGCCGGCTGCGCGGCATGTCTTCGGCCGACGGGCGGGTGCCCAAGCGTCCGCGGCTCGAGCCGCTCAGCGCGCCCAGCGAGGACATAGCGGCGCGGTTCCTGCGCCGGTCAGGCATCCTTGACCCATGAGTGTGGAGGCTCTGCTGCAGTCCATCCCGCCACTGCTGGTCTACCTGGTGGTCGGCGGTGTGGTCGGCGTGGAAAGCCTGGGCGTTCCCCTTCCCGGCGAGATCGTGCTGGTCAGCGCCGCGCTGATGTCGTCGCACCATGACCTGGCCGTCAACCCCGTCGGTGTGGGCGTCGCCGCGGTGATCGGTGCAGTCATCGGCGACTCGATCGGCTACGCGATCGGTCGCCGGTTCGGCCTGCCGCTGTTCGACCGGCTCGGCCGGCGGTTCCCCAGGCACTTCGGGCCCGGACACGTCGCGCTCGCCGAGAAGCTGTTCAACCGCTGGGGGGTTCGGGCGGTGTTCTTCGGCCGCTTCATCGCGCTGCTGCGGATCTTCGCCGGGCCGCTGGCCGGCGCGCTGAAGATGCATTACCGACGGTTCCTGGCGGCCAACGTGTCGGGGGCGATCTGCTGGGCGGGCGGCACCACCGCCCTGGTCTATTTCGCCGGCGTGGCCGCCGAACGCTGGATGCAGCGGTTCTCCTGGGTCGCGCTGGTCGTCGCGATCGTGTGCGGCCTCATCGCCGCCTTCGCGTTGCGGGAGCGCACGTCGCGCATGATCGCCGAGCTCGAGGAAGAGCACTACCGAAAAACCGGCACCACGGCCGCCGACGCCGCCTGAGGCCGCGGCTAACCGACCGCCTCGCCGACGTCCTCCGGCGCCACCGGCCGATGCTCCTCGATCAGCGCGCAGGCCATCCTGCGGGCCCGCACGGCGGCGTCCAGGTCACCCACCGCGGCCAGCACGATGGCGCCCTTCATCAGGATGTGCCACGACGAGGCGAAGTCCTCCACGTCGATCAGCCCGGCCGCGACGGCGCGCTGCCGCACGATGTCGCGGACGTGTTCGATGTGGACGATGCAGGCCTGCCCGGCCGGGTGATCAACCCCCAACTCGAGCAGCACGTTGATGAACGAGCAGCCTTCGTATGCGTCGTGGTGCTGGAACCATTCGTGCAGGACGTCGAACATGGCGAGCAACTGCTGCTCGGGCGTCGCGCCCCGCTGCCGCGACTGCTCCTCGATCAGGCCGTGCGTCCAGACCTCCTCCCGCCGTTGCAGCACGGCCAGGACGAGGTCGTCCTTGGTCGCGAAATGACGGTAGAGGGTGGCCCTGGCCACGCCGGCCCGCTCGATGACCTCGTCGGTGCCGACAGCGCGGATCCCGCGCCGGCTGAACAACTCGTAAGCCGCGGTCAGGATCCGTTCACGGGCCGAGGCGACCTGCGTCGGGACATCGTGGCTGGTCATACGCGCCTTACCATACTCTTAGGCGCCCGCATGTAGACAGACCGCCCTGTCTCGTTATACAAATGAGATTCGCACGTCGCGAAGAATTCGTCTTAAGTCAGCAGGACGGGCACCATCCCGACGCCCCGCGTCGGTCGATTAGGGAGTCCACCATGAGCCCCGTTATTGTTGCCGAACAGATGTCCAGCCCACCACCTCTGACGCTCAGCACGCGGCTGGTTTACGAGCTGGGCGATCCCCACAGCACCCTGCGGGCGACCACCGACCGCAACGGCGCGGCCGTGCTGATCAACGCCGGCGGCGAGGTCGACGCCTGCAACGAGCACACCTGGCGCCGGCTGGTCAGCGAGGCGGCCGGCGTGGTCATTCCGCCCGGCCCCTTCGTGGTCGACGTGACGGGGCTGGATTTCATGGGCTGCTGCGCCTTCGCGGTGCTCGCCGACGAGGCGCAACGGTGTCGAGACCGCGGCATCGAGTTGCGCCTGGTGAGCCACGAGCCGATCGTCGCCCGGATCGTCGACGCGTGCGGGCTCAACGCCATCCTGCCCATCTACCCGACCGCGGACGCCGCGCTGGCGTCGGCCGCTCGCTGGTGAGCTGAGCGACTCCGGATTTTCAGGGCCTGACTTGGGGCCCACCGTCGGTGTGGAGGAGGAGTTCCTCCTCGTCGACCCGCGGACGGGCGAACCGGCCCCCCGCAACGCCGCCGTCGCCGCGGAGGCGAAGCGGCGGGGCGTCGAGCTGCAGCTGGAACTGAGCAGCTGCCAGGTGGAGACCGCCACCGGCGTGGCGGCGAGCAGCGCGGAACTCGCCGAGGAGCTCGACCGGCTGCGGCGCGCCGCGGCGCAGGCCGCCGAGGCCGCCGGCGTTCGGCTGCTGGCCTCGGGCCTGCCGCCCGCCACCCCGCACGAATTTCCCGTCACCGACACGCCGCGCTACCGCCGGATCGGCGCGCAGTTCGGGATGATCGCCCACGAGCAGGGCATCTGCGGATGCCATGTGCACGTGCAGGTGCCCGACCGCGCGGCCGCCATCCACGTCAGCAACTGGCTGCGGCCGTGGCTGCCGTCTTTGCTTGCGCTGTCGGCCAATTCGCCGGTGTACCGCAACGCCGACAGCGGTCACGCGAGTTGGCGCAGCGTGCTGTGGCGACGCTGGCCGGCCGCCGGGCCGCCGCCGTTCTTCCCCACGCCCGACGACTACGACCGCGCGGTGGCCATGCTGGTCGACACCGGGGTGATCCTGGATCGGGACATGATCTATTGGGACGTGCGCCCATCGGCGGACTTCCCGACCGTCGAGGTGCGCGTCGCGGACGTGCCGGCGACGGTCGAGGAGACCGTGCTGCTCGCCACGCTGGTCCGGGCAGCGGTGATGACGGCGCTGAGCGCGCGCGACGAAGGCCCCCGAGAAGGTGACGTGCTGGGGCGCCTGCCGCCCGGTGCGCTGCGGGCCGCCTACTGGAAGGCCGCCCACGACGGGCTGGCGGGGCGCTCGCTCGATCTGATCCACGGCCGCGGGGCGGTGCCGGCGCACGAGCTGCTGGGCGCGCTGGTGCAGCGGGTGCGCCCGGCGCTGGAGGCGCTGGGCGAATACGACCGCGCCGCAGCCGAACTGGACCGCATCGCCGCCCGGGGCAACGGCGCGATGCGGCAGCTGCGGGCGTGGCGGAGGCGCCACGACGTGCTGGACGTGGTCGCCGAGGCCACCGTCAGGCCACGCTGAGCAGGCGATACAGCCCGATCAGCCCGACCACCACGATGGTGGAGCGCAACGCGGTCGGCGACAGCCGGCGCCCGTAGCGCGCCCCGACCACTCCCCCGAGCAGCGAGCCCGCCGCGATCAGCCCGGCCACCGGCCAGCTGATCCGGTGGTATGCCACCAGCGAATAGCTCACCGCCGCAACGACATTCACCACCAACGTCAGCAGGTTCTTGGCCGCGTTCATGCGCTGCACCGACTCGGGCAGCAGCGCGCCCATGATGCCGACCAGCAGGATGCCCTGCGCGGCGGTGAAGTAGCCGCCGTAGACCCCGACCGCGAAGGTCCCCAGCACCAGCACCGCCATCCGGGCCGGCGTGATGTGTTCGGGCGAACGCCCGGCCTCCTCCGCGCGCCGGGCGGCCCAGGACTGCAGCTTCGGTCCGATCACCACCAGCACCAGGGCCAGCACCAACAGCACCGGGACGATCTCGGTGAACACCTTCGCGGGGAGATGCAGCAGCAGGAACGCGCCCAGTACCGCGCCGGCCAGCGACGCGGGCAGCTGCCAGCGCAACCGGTTCCACTGCCCGGCCAGCTCGGCGCGATACCCCCAGGTGCCCGACACGTTGCCGGCCACCAGGCCGACCGCGTTGGACATGGTGGCGGTGACCGGCGGGTAGCCGAGCGCGACGAGCGTCGGGAACGTGACCAGGGTGCCCGAGCCGACGAGGGCGTTGATGGCGCCGGCGGCGAAACCGGCCAGGGCGATCAAAACCATATGGGAGAGCAGCACTTCCGCACAGCCTAGTCGGCCGGCGGGCCGATCGCCCTATCCGTCAGACGTGAGGTGCCTCTCGTCCACGGTCGACGCCGGTGCGCAGCTTGACCGACGCCGAGTACGCGAGGCTGCGAAAGCGCAGCACCGGGTCGTCGGAGGGTTCGATGCCGTCGGTCACCCGCATCGGGTCGAACACGACGATGTCGCCGCCGTGCTCGCGCTCGGTGTCCAGGCCGGTGATCTCCAGGGTGCCGACGAGGACGGTGTCGGAACTGCGCCAGGCCGCCGACGGGTCGACGGTCGAGTCCTCCGGCCCGGCGACCTGCACGCGGAAGTCGAACAGGACCGGGCCGCCCGCTAGCCGGTGGTTGAGCTCGCGGTGCAGAAAGTCGGGATCTTTGCCCTTGGCGGCCGACGCCGACAAAAACTGCTGACCCGCCGCCGGGACCAGGTGGTAGCGCACGAATCGTGAGCTGCCGTCGGCGGCGACCCAGCGGAACGCGTGCAGCCCGTGGTACTCGGTGGTGGCGTAGCTTGCCGGAATCCTGTTGGCGTCGCGCAGGATCGGCAGCGCGCCGATCAGCCGCGGGTGGGTGAGGAAGTATCCGGCCATCCGCAGCGGCATCGCCGGACCGGGCCGCATGGCCTTGAGCAGGTCGACGAACCCGTCAGGCGTGCCCGAGACGAACAGCCGCGCGGTCTGCGTCGACACGTCGGTGGTGGAGCCGTCGGGCAGCGTCAGCTTCACCGCCATCCCCCGCACCCCGGGCAGGCCGTCCGGCTGCTTCGGGTTGCCCGACCCGTTGGAGAACCGGAACAGCGCCGGCACCGGCGAACCGTCGAGGTGCCTGGCGCGGGAGAGCGTGGCCGCGTCGGGGGTGGCGGTGAACCTGCCGCGGTACAGCGTGCCTTTGGCGTGCAACGCGCGAGCGCCGGGCTGCGCGCCGCCGGTGCCGCGGATCGCGTCGATCGCCTCGTCGGGAGTGACCATGCGCGAATCTTAAGGCGCTAGTCGGGGAAGCCGAAGAGTTTGACGACGCCGTGATCGCGACCCGCGGTGTAGCCGCCGTCGACGGCGATGGCCTGGCCGCTGACGAACGAGGCGTCGGGCGACAGCAGGAACGCCGCCATCGCCGCCACCTCCTCGGGTTGGCCCAGGCGCTGCAGCGCGTGCTCCTCGGTGATCGAGGCCAGCGGGCCTTCCATCCCCGGCAGCCCGAAAACGTTTCGGGCCATGGGGGTTTCGATGAAGCCGGGGCAGATGGAGTTGGCGCGGATTCCGCTCGGCCCGTAGTCCAGGGCGATGTTCTTGGTCAGCAGGACGACGCCGCCCTTGGCCGCGTTGTACGAGCTCCCGCCCGCCGTGCCCTCCAGGCCCTCGATGCTGGCCACGGTGACGATCGAGCCGCGTTCGCCGTCGACGCGGGGTTGCTCGATCATCTTGGCCAGCGCCGCCTTGGCCATCAGGAAGGTCCCGGTGAGGTTGATCCCGATCACCCGATCCCATTCCTTGCGGTCGAGCAGGTGCACCGGGCCGCCGCCGGCCACCCCGGCCGCGTGGAAGAGGCCGTCGAGGCGGTCGGGCACGGCGGCCAGCACCGCGGCGATGGCGTCCTCGTCGGTGACGTCGGCGGTGACGAACCGGAACTGCGGGCCGAGGTCGGGCGGGTCGGCGAGGTCGGCGCCGACGACGGTGCCGCCCTCGGCCAGCAGGCGCCGCGCGGTGGCCAGCCCGATGCCCGACGCCGCGCCCGTCACGACGAAGGTGCGGGACCGCGCTCGATCGGCGTTGATCATGGCAGTGATAGTGGCACAGACGCCGCAGGGTGTGCGTCAGCGGCGTCGCGTGTGGCCCCAGGGCGGGAAAGCCGAATTTCCGCCGTGTGCGCACACTCAAAGCCCTCAGGGCACACTCATTGTGTGGAACACACACGCACCGCGACCGAAACGCTCGCCGGGTTCGTCGAGCGACACGCCCACCGACGACCCGACGACGTCGCGATGCGCTTCGGCGATCGGCAGTGGTCCTGGGCGCAGTGGGCGTCACGCATTCGGCGCGCGGCGGGGGCGCTCCTCGAGGCCGGCGTACGCCGCGGCGACTGCGTGGCGTTCCTCGACAAGAATCACCCGGCCTGCCTGGAGATCCTGTTCGGTGCGGCGTCGATCGGCGCGGTCACCACCGTCGTCAACTGGCGCCTGACCGGCGACGAGCTCGCCCACGTGCTCGAGGACAGCCGTCCCCGTTTGCTTTTCGTCGGCGCCGAGCTGCGTCCGGTGATCGAGGCGACCGCTTCCGCGGAACGGATCGTGGTGGTCGACGACGAGTACGAATCCCTGCTCGCCGCGGCAACTCCGGTGGCGCCCGAGGCCGTCGACGAGGACGACATCGCGCTGATCATCTACAGCTCCGGCACCACCGGGCGGCCAAAGGGTGTGCTGCTGAGCCAGCGGGCCCTGGCCAACCACGCGGCCAACCTCGCACCGGCGTTCCCCTTCGACGACGGCGACGCAAACCTGGTGTGCATGCCCCTGTTCCACGTCGGTGGCATCGGCTATGCCCTGTTCGGCATCCGGGCGGGCGCCCCGACGATCATGACCCGCGAGCCCGACGCCGCCGCGTTGATCGGTGCCGTGCGGGCCGGCGCGACGCACGCGTTCTTCGTGCCGCCGGTGATCGCGCGATTCCTTCAGGCCGGCGACACGGCGACCGCGGCCGTCGCCGGCCTGCGCTACATCGTGTACGGGGCCGCGCCCATGCCGCTGCCGTTGCTGCACCGCGCGCTCGAGACCTGGCCGGAGACGAACTTCGTGCAGGTGTACGGGCAGACCGAAGTGTGCGGGGCGGTCACCGCGCTCGGCGACGCCGACCACCGCGACCCCGACCGGCCGCATCTGCAACTGGCGGCCGGAAAGGCCGTGCTGGGCTGCGAGATTCGGGTGGTCCATCCCGAGACCGGTGACGTGCTGCCGCCCGGGGAGCCGGGCGAGATCTGGGTGCGCAGCAACCAGAACATGACCGGCTACCTGAATCGGCCCGACGCGACCGCCGAGACGATCACCGCCGACGACTGGGTGCGCACCGGCGACATCGGGCGCCTGGACGCCGACGGCTACGTCTACATCGAGGACCGGCTCAAGGACATGATCATCACCGGCGGCGAGAACGTGTACGGGCCGGAAGTGGAGAGCGTGTTGATCGAGCACCCCGCCGTCGCCGACGCGGCGATCATCGGCGTTCCCGACGACTACTGGGGTGAATCGGTCAAGGCGATCGTCGTTCCCAGCGCGGAGGTCGATGCCGATGACATCATCGCGTTCTGCCGCCGGCACCTGGCCGGTTACAAATGCCCGCGGACGGTGGACTTCGTGCCGTCGCTGCCGCGTAACCCCAGCGGTAAGATCCTCAAAGCAGCGCTGCGGGAACCATTTTGGCGAGGGAGGGCGCGCAATGTTTGACGCGGGGCGGCGCGATTGCGCGATCAGCGTGCTGGGCGGTCCCACGACCGTCGTCGACATCGCGGGCCGCCGGCTGGTGATGGACCCGACGTTCGATCCGCCGGGCGAACACGCCTACCTGACCAAGCTGACCGGGCCCGCGGTGGGCGCCGAGGAGCTGGGCCCGGTGGACGCCGTCCTGATCAGCCACGATCAGCATCCCGACAACCTCGACGACGACGGCCGCCGGATGGCGCTGGCGGCGCCGCTGGTGCTGACCCATCCCGGCGCCGCCGGGCGGTTGGGGCCACCGGCGGTCGGTGTGCCGGCGTGGGAGTCCTACGACCTGCCCGGTGGATCGGGACGCCTTGCGGCGCAGGCGGTTCCGGCGGTGCACGGCCCGGCCGACGGGCAGCGCGACGCCGGCGGCCACGTCAACTGCGAGGTGACGGGGTTCGTGCTGTCCGGGCCGGGTCTGCCGACCGTGTACCTCAGCGGCGACAACGCCTCGTTGAGCGCGGTCAAGGACGTCGCCGACCGGGTCGGCGCGATCGACGTCGCCGTGCTGTTCGCCGGGGCGGCGACCGTGCCGGCCAAGGAGCGGGGCCGGCCGTTGACGCTGACCTCGGCGCGCGCGGCCGCGGCCGCCGAGGTGCTCGGCGCGAAGGTGGTGATCCCGGCCCACGTCGACGGCTGGGCCCATTTCAGCGAGGGCGTCGACGACTTCGCCGCGGCATTCGACGCAGCCGGGATCGGTAACCTGCTGCGGGTGGCCGCCCACGGCGAGTGGATCGACCTATAGCCGCCCCTCGGCGCGCAGCTCCGGATGCACCCAGTCCGGCGAGCGCCGCTCCTTGAAGGCGCGGAAGCCCTCCCGGGCCTCGGCATCGCTGAGGCTGGCGGTCATGCCGATGCGGTCGTACAGGCCGAGGTAGTTGTCGATGCTGGACTTGATCACGCCGCGGGCGCGCGGCGCGGTCCGGCAGGCTTGGGCCAGTAGATCTTTCGCCGCGGTGAGCAGGGTCTCGTGCGGGACCACCCGGGTGACCAGGCCCCAGTCGAGGGCTTCGACCGCGGTGAGCACCCGGCCGGTGAACATCAGGTCACGGGTGCGGACCGGCCCGATCAGCCGGGCGAGCATCTGGCTGTAGTAGGTGTCGGCGTAGCCGCGGAACAACTCGGGCACCCGGAAGGTGGCCCGCTCGCTGACCACGGACAGGTCGCTGCACAGCGCGATCTGCATGCCGCCGCCCTGGCACAGCCCGTTGACCGCCGAGACGACGGGCTTGGCCGAGGTCCGCACCGCGTCGAACGGCGTGACGTCCATGCCCAGGGCGGAGCCGAAGGTCATCCAGTCGTCGGTTCCTCCCCCGCCGCCCATGTCGCCGCCGGGCGCGAAGATCTCGCCCGTTCCGGTGATCAGCAGCCCGGCCAGGTCAGGGTCCTCGTTGACCCGACCTACGGCGCAACGAATCCCGAAGTACATCGCGGGCGTGAAGGCGTTCTTGGCTTCCGGGCGGTCGATCGTGCACAGCGCGATCGGCCCCTGCCGCTCGAATCTCAGGTACGGGGTGCCCAGCCAGTCGCCCTCGGGAGGGCGGGGGCTACTGTCCTGGGTGGCCACGGGGCTCCTCTCGTCGGCGTGACATCGCGCCCCAAGACTGTAACGCCCGCTATGCGTACTGCAGCGTCGCGGTTCGGATGGTCTGCGCGGCGTCGGCGACCAGGGTGGCCAGCTGGTTCTGCAGGGCGGACGTGGCCTCGGCCACCGATTTGTCGCAGAAACGACAGTGGATCTTGAACTGCGGCTGGTCGTCTTCGTCCGGCCAGAAGCGGCGCGCGCCGACTTGGGCACCGGGGTCGAATTGAACCGCCTGATGCGGGGCTTCCTTCACGATCCTGCCCACGGGGTGGCGCTGCGGGCATTCGAGCTTCAGCACGCCGATCCCCTCTTGGTTGGCTGCCATGTTCGCCATCCTTTGCGTCTTGGTCCGGTACTGCCGATTGCACATTAAAGCGTTGCAGCGGCGGGAACAGTCGATCACGTTTGGACACGGCGTCGCACCGCTCGGGTCGCACTTTGCGCGGGGCGGGAACCGCCGGCGCAGAAACGCGACCTCCTCGTCGGTGGATCCGCAGGAGCTCCGGCTGCGGGGGCGAACGTCCAGGGGGCCGTTTCTTAACGGCGTGCCAACGCTGGCTGACGGGCGCACGACGTCACGGGCGCGTCCTAGCCGGTTCACCGGAAAAAGGTACATGCGTGCCACAAAAACGTTGCGCAATCGATACCGAATCGCTTAACTTGAGCACGGGGGGATTCACGTCACACGCGCGGGCACGATGTGGCGCATATCCCGGCATGGCCAGGGAGGCGGTCGCAACATGATGCGGCCGGCCTGAAGGAAGGGATAGCTCGTTGTCAGGACCAGAACCGGCCGCGCGGCCGGTCAGCCTTGTGCCCGTACACCGCACGTCGCGCACCGTCGACGACGATCGCGGTTGGGTCTCGAAGGCGCTGTGCCGAAAAATGGATCCCGACGAGATGTTCGTCCGGGGGGCTGCACAACGTAGGGCCGCGGTGTTGTGCCGCCACTGCCCTGTGCTGCAAGAGTGCGGGGCGGATGCGCTCGACAACAAGGTCGAGTTCGGGATCTGGGGAGGCATGACCGAGCGCCAGCGCAGGGCATTGCTCAAGCGGCACCCGGAGGTCGTCTCGTGGACTGACTTCTTCGACAAGCGCAACTCCCGCTCCGTCGGGTAGGCGGCCCCGGCCGCCGCAAGCCTGGCGGCGTTTGAATTCCTCGTTACGAAATTATTACAGCTGGCGGCGGTGCTCATTTACGATGCGCCACGGCACATGAAGGTCATCGAGGGCCGTTTGGGGCTGCCTGCCTGATTGGACGAGTCGCCGCCCCGCCGGCTGATGCGTGGCGACCCCGGGTCAGATTCGGTGCGCGGCTTGGATGAATTGTGCGGCGCGTTCGCCGATGACGACGCAGGGCGCCATGGTGTTGGCGGTGCTGATGCGGGGCATGATCGATGCGTCGGCGACGCGCAGGCCCTCGATGCCGTACACCTTGAGGTGTCCGTCGACCACCGACATCGGGTCGCGGCCCATCTTCGCCGTACCGCACTCGTGCCAGTAGGTGGTGACGGCGTCACGCAAATAGGTCTCCAACTCGGCGCCGCGCAGGTCGCCCGGCATGACCTCGCGCACGACGAACGGCCGCAGCTCCGGGGAGTTTCCGATCTCGCGCAGGGTTTCGACGCAGGCGATGGCGGTCTTGAGGTCTTCGGGGTCCGCGAGCGCGTTGGCTTCGATTCGAATGGGATCGGTCGGGTCGGGACCTGACAGCCTTAGCCGACCGCGGCTGTACGGGTGCGCGGGCGAGCCGAACAGGACCCAGCTGTTTTGCGGGAGGCCGTATTCCGCGGCGTTTTCCGCGGTGGCTTTCGGGAATGGGCCTGAACATGCGAACAGGTCCGGCCCCTGGGCGTCGGCCGCCCCGGAGTCCCAGAACATCGTCGCCCCGACCTGAGTGCTGCCCTGGATGTTCTCGGGAAACTCCCACACGCAGTCGAACCCGAAGTGGTCCTGAAGGTTGCGCCCGACGCCGGGCAGGTGCTGGCGCACGGTGAGGCCTACTCGGCGCAATTCGTCTTGGTCTCCGATGCCGGACTGCATCAGCACCTTTGGTGTGTGAATGGCGCCGAGCGACAGGACGACCTCGGCGTCGGCGGCTACCCGGTGCACGGTGCCGCCATGGACGACCTCGACACCGGCGGCCCGGTTGCCTTCCAGGATCACGCGGGTGACCAGTGCGTGCGGGACCACGGCCAGGTTCGGCTGCTGCCGGCGTGGGGCGGTGTAGGTGCGAAACACCGACAGGCGTTCCTGGTCGCGCCAGCGCAGGTCGGCGATGGCGGCGCCGCGGGTCTCCTCCATCAGGGGCCCGTTGGGGCTTTGGTAACTGGGGATCCCCAGTGCCCGCGCCGCTTCCAACGTCGCCGCCGCGAGCGGATGCGCGCCGGGTGCCGGTTGTACGAACACCGGGCCGCCCCTGCCCCGATGGTTTGGCTCGCCGGTGCCGCGCCAATCCTCGATCCGCCGGTACAGATCGAGGGTCGCCTCGTATCCCCAGACCGGTTCACCGGATTCGGCAGCGTAGTGGTCCCAGTCGCTGCGGTGTCCGCGCGCCCAGATCATCAGGTTGATGCTGGATCCGCCGCCGAGCACTTTACCCATCGAAAACGCGATCGCGCGGCCATGAAGCCGCGGGTCCGGCTCGGAGATGAATCCCCAATCGCGTTCGCTGCCAAGGTTGGACGGCCATTGGTTTGCGTCGGTCACGCTGGGGACGTCGTCGCTGCCGCCGGCCTCCAAAAGTAAGACCTTGATGTCGGGGTTCTCGGCCAGCCGGCCGGCGATCACCGATCCTGACGACCCAGCACCACACACGACGATGTCGTAACGCGGCTCCAACACAGTATCCACAAAGACCTCCTGACTCACCAGCTGGGTATATGGGCAGATACCTAGATTCACGCACGGAAAAGACGCGCGGTTCAATCACACTCGAAAAATGTGCCGCGGCCACTGAACGCGTACGCCCGCAACGCTTTACGCGGGTACCGCCCGCGGGTCGAACCGCGGCGGCCACGATGGCCAATCGGCCGCGGATTGGTAGGCGTGGCCGACGCGCAGCACGGTGGCCTCGTCGAAGGGCCCGCCCACCACCTGCAGACCGATCGGTAGCCCGGCGGCGGTGAAACCGCAGGGCACCGACAACGCCGGCAGGCCGGCAAGGTTCGCGGGGGCGGAGTATCGGATGTACGCCTGCACCGGGTCCTCGGTGACCCCGTCCGGCCACGTCACCTCCGGCTTGCCGGCGTCCATCGCCGCGACCGGCACCGTCGGCAGCGTCAGTTCGAACGGTTGCATGTGCTCAGGCCGCCGCCGTCTGGAGCCCGAGCGTGGCGCGCAGCCAGCGGCCCATCTCGGCGATCGCGCGGTCGACCTCCTCGACGCGGCCCGCCCCCATGATGAAGGAGTGCTGCCCCTCGTCGACCCGCCGGACGAGGACGTCATTGCCCGCGTCCTTCGCGCGCCGGGAGAAGGCGACGGCGTCGGAGGCGAGCAGTTCGTATTCGCCGTAGTACACCGCCGTCGGGGGCAGCCCGGACAGGTCGGCCCCGAGCAGATGCACTCGCGGATCGGTGAATTCCAGGCCGGTTCCATCAAGCCAGCACGACCGGAACAGTTCCAGTAGTCCGCGCGTGAGCAGCTTGTCCCGCTCGGCGTTGGTCTCGATGGATTCGCCCGACAGCGTGACGTCGGTCCACGGCGAGATGGACAGCACGGCGCCGGGCAGCGCCTCACCCCGATCACGCAGCCGCAGCGCGAGTTCGACCGCGAGATAGCCGCCGATCGAGTGGCCGACACTGCCGATCTTGTCGGGCCGGTAGCCCTGGTCGAGCAGCCAGCGGTAGGCGGTGTCCACGTCGTCGACCTGCGCCGGGTACTTGTGCTCCGGGGACCGCCGGAAGTTCAGCACCAGCGACCGCACGCCGGCCGCTTTCGCGATGTGCGCGGCAGCTTTTCGGTCCGAATGCATGGACATCAGCACGCTGCCGCCCATGTGCGTGTGCAGCAGCACCGATTCGGGGTCGCTGTCGAGCGGTATGCACCACAGGGCCTCGACTCCGCCGGCGTCCACCTCGGCGTAGGTCACGCCTTCGGGCTCCTTGGTCGCCAGGTGGATGTTCTCGGTGACGTCACGGATCGTCTCCAGCTCGAAGTTGGGATTCGAGGATCGCCGGCCGATCTCGGCGTAGAAGTCGGCGAACTCGACCGCCTGCTGGCTTGCCATGCTTTTTCCTTCCGTCGGACTATAGAATAACGATCACTATATAACGATCGCTATCCCATGGCTAGTCCCTGAGCGATCCCGGAAAGTGTCTGCCGCGCTTCCGATTCGGTTCCCGCCGCGGACGCACTAGGTGGTCACTTGCCTGCCTGGCCCCGCCGTTGCTGATGGTCAGCCGCAAAGAAGGGTCCCCGGCGGGAACCGCGTAGCCGCGGCGTACCGGACGGCCGAATTTAAGGTGGATCGCCTTCGCCCCCGGCAGTCACTTCGCGGCCCACTCCGCCGCCGGGTTCGCGACGCTACCTCGATTAGGAGAAGTACGCGTCGAACGCGCCGACGTCGGTCAAATGCGCTGTGACCTCTGAGATCTTGTCGCCACGGATGGTGAGCACGTTGACCACGTCCTGGTCGAGCCGCTTGCCATTGTGCTCACCGGTGTCGTGCAACGTGACCGCGACGGTGTCCAGGCCGAAAGCGAATCCCTTCGGGGAGATATGCAGCCCGTACTGGGCGAAGGTGTCGGCCAGCCTCGTGACGTCGTCGATTCCGGTCGCCCGGCCAGACACCACGCTGGAACCCGGGATCGTCCAGGCAACGTCGGGCGTGGCGTGTTCGGCGATCCCCGCATGGTCGTCGTGCACGATGGCCGTCGCGAACGCGCCGACGATGGCACGCTGGCGCTGCGTGGCCGCAGCGTCATCGTCCGGCGTGGCGCTCGAATTGCCGCCCGGGACAACGCAAATCAAGGCCATGGCGACAGCGGGGCCTGCCAGGACAGGTTTCCAAGCACTCGGAGCCCGCATGCCGTCCCTCGTTATTTGCGCTTGCCGGGTGAAATGAGCCTGCCCGCGGTCTCACTCGCGGCGTCAAGCACCTCTGCCTGCGTGGCGGGGTCGGACATCGCGCGCGAGATCGACACCGCCCCCACCATCAGCGCGACGACGCTCCACGCCCGGCGCTCCCGGTCGGCACCGTCGAGCACCTCGGCCACCCGCCCCGCCAGCGCCGCGATCTTGTGTTCGTAGGCTTTGCGAGTGGACAGCCCCGCCCGTGCCACATCAGCACTCAGCGTCGGCATCACACAGCCGTCGCCCGGGTTTTCCACGTGGTAGGCGCTGAGGTACTCCGCGAGAAAGTCCTTCAGCTTCGACAGGCGCTCGGCCTTAGTTCCGGACTCCGTCTCGGAAACGAACGGCTCACCGACGGCGGCATCGATGATCGCCTCGAGCATCGCTTCCTTGTTGGCGAAGTTCGAATAGAACGCCCCGGAGGTCACGTCCGCCGCGGCGGCGAGCCCGTCCACCCCGATCCCGTTGAAGCCGGCGACCTTCATCGACCGCGTGCCGGCCCGCAGCAGCGCGGCGCGCGCCTTTATCTTCTGGTCTGCCGGATATCTCATAGCAAGACCTTTATAGCATAACTATCGCTATCATATGATCGAATGGCCGGACGCCAGGATTCGTCAACGGTCTTTGCGGTCCGACCATCGCCTCGCGCCGGCGTGAGCTTCCGCCGACGGCCGGCACGAAGCGGCAGGTCAAGACACATGGATTTTGCCCGTTCAGATGCGATCTGGAACCCGCCAAGATCGCAGAACGCGTGCCTGACCTGTACTGATGCGTGTGGTCCCGGCTGGGATCGAACCAGCGACCTTCCGCGTGTGAAGCTGAAGCGATGTCGGAAGCGAGACGTTCATGCTGGACGAACTGGACCAATCTTTGGGGTTCAGAACACGCGATACGAGCGGCGCGGCGGATGCGCAGCGGATGAATTCTTGCCTTCCGGCCTAACCCGCGCCACACCGGCCCAGCGGATCGATAACACCGTAGAGGCACCGTAGAGGGTGGGCACCCCGGAACAACGTGCCCGCCGCAGTGGCTGCCCGCCACTCGTCCGACGTGCATTGCCTGGTGCGCCTTGACCTGTTAGGCCGAACCGGCCCGGCGAGATTGCGCCTGCGGGTCCGGTTCGGTGTCACCGACGACCTGCCAACGTTGAGTTTGGCCCGCCCGGGCGGTCTTGATCGTTGGAACGGAGGTATCGAGTGACTCATCCGTCGGGTATTCCGGTGTTCGAAAGGTTCTTTCGCTCGGTCGCAGGCATCAAGATCGACAAAAACGACGTCCGTCGCTTCCGGGAGTTCGTCGATGAGCAGATCGATGACATTGCTGTCGCCGGGCGCAACTCGGCCAAGTGGAACAGGCGTGACATGGTTATGGTGCAGGACCTTCCGATCACCAAGGGCGTCCAGGAGCGAATGCGCGAATTCGATAAGCTCCAGGAGGCCGAGGAGATCCGTGAGCTGCTGCGCCAGGTGACGCGGCAACCACCGGGGGACGTCGCGTTCGCTGAGGACACAGAGCGGCTGCTGCCAGAGTTGTTCGGCGGGTTGAGTATCGCGCTGGCCCGTTCCTTTCGCGTGGTCGACGCGACGGTGTCCAACCCGTCGACTGAGCACTGGAATCGGGTGTTCACGCTATTTCGGCTGGTGTTCTGACGTCCGGCGGTCTCTCGCTTGTCGTGACTGACCCAGGGGAGGGAAGTCGCGGGCCCGCAATCGTCTCGACAGTGCAGACGTTCGGCCGCGCGGTTGAGGCATTCTTGCTCCGCCGCCGTACAGAACAGTGGGTAAGTTCAAGTTTCGTGTCACGTTGCCGGGCTACCTGCGTGCGGGCGGCATTGAGGCGTCTCGGCGTATGGCGTGCTGAAAGTTCATGTGCTGCAAGCGGAAGGCGCCAAGTCAAGCAGGATCATCGTGAGTGAGTCGGCCAACGGACCACCTCAGACACCGTTGCGCCGGGCTGCCGGTCAGCCATCGGGGTTGAGGAATCGCCACGCCCTTGTCGCGGCATGGAGGTTGAACCGGGTATCGACGTTGCGGAGGTCGTGGCCGGTGAGTTCGGCGATGCGCGCCAGCCGGTAGCGCAGCGTGCTGCGATGGATGTGCAGTGCTGCTGCGGATTCGTCATAGTTTCCGCCGCATTCCAGATAATCGCTGAGGGTCGGGACCAATTCGGAGTTCTTGCTCTCGTCGTAGTCCAGGAGTGTGCCCAGCCATTCGCGCACGAAGGCTTCGACCGTGCCGCCGCCGTGGGCAGCGTCGATGAGGCGGTAGAAACCAAGCTCGTCGAACGCCGCTGCGCCTTCCGGATTGGCCGAGCGCAGCCGGATGTTCAGGGCGCGAAGCGCCTCGGTGAAGGACCGCGGCAAGTCATCGGGCACTTCGCAACGAGTGCCGATGCCGATCACGGTGGGCGTCCCGTCGAGACGCTCATTGATAGCGTTGTGCAACGCGCGCGGGTCCGGGCGTCCGTCAGTGAGCAGGACAATCAGAGTCCCGTGGCGCCCTTGCAGGTAGTTCAGATGCAACGCGGTCACAGCGCGCCCGGCGGCGGTTGCCAGTCCGTTCTCTGCGCGACCGCCACCTTGGACCACCACCACATAGTGCGGGCGCCGCAGGTCATGGCCCAGGGCATCGGCGCGAGCGTAGGCCCCATCCCGGTCGGTGCCGGCCAACAGATCGTCGACCAACTCGCGTCGCAGATTGAGCTCGATCTCGGCGAGACTTCGCTTGTGGGAAAGCTCCGACGCTAACACCGTAGTGCCGTAGCGCAGGGCGAACAGGCTGTCCTCGGCCACCGTGTTGTCCGGGTCGTGGAACGCCAGGACCCCAAGAATCTCAGCTCGGGGCTGGACGAGCATGAGCACCCGGCCCCCAATCCGCGCCGGACCGTTCTGTGCCGATAGCTCGTGTAGCAATAGCTCGCGCTCGTCGGTGGTCTGTTTGGGGTACGGGTGGAGTTGTTTAGGGCCGCCCCAGCAGCGTAGGTTGCCAAACCTGTCCTCGAGCCCCACCGGCAATGCCGCCAGGTCATAGAGCGCATTCACGATGCCCTGCTCGCCCATTCCCGCCGCCGCGCTCAGAACCTCGTATATGTTCGTTCGCACTTGCAACTCCGAAACCGTTGTGGCGAGTTCGCGATTGGTTTCCTCCAGATCGCTGTTGGCCTGTCGCAGCTGCCCCGCGTGACCGACTTCGCGCTCGTGCATTGCAACGTATGCCAAGGCGGCACCGGCTTGTTGGGCAAGGATTCTCAGCAACAGGATCTGATTTTCCGGCGGTGCACTGACGGCACTAAGCACCAGGCAACCGTAGACGGTGCTGAGGTGGCTCAGCGAAAGCGCCCACCCCCACCCTCCGCCTTGTACATCGACCGGTCCATCGCAGCCGGACACGCGAAGGTGCCGTTCGATTTCGGGATGTTCGGGTTGGGAGGCTGGAATGCGAACGAACCCATCATCCGCGGACCGGTAGCTGGCGGCGACCTGACAGGACGCCAGGTCGCCAACGGCCGCGGCGGCCGCCTGGAAGATCTCGCCGACGTCGCAATCACTAAAGGCGACGCGCGAGAGCACAGCCAGACTCGCTGGCGAAACCTGTCCGGCTTGCCAGCTGCGTCCTCGTGGTCTCGGTGATCCGCCGTTCATGTTGAATTGGCCGTGCCGAGCTACTCCAGCTCTCGGGCAAAGGCGGAGTGTCCGCTGATGCGCTACTGGCGATGGCGTACCCACCGTAAGCGATCCGAACTGGTGTTCCCAGTCCAGAAGTGTCCACCCCGCAGCTGGTACCGACAGCCTACGCCCATTGTGGTGCCGCCAGGACGAATCACAGCCGAAAATTTCGGCTGTCCAGGCGCACGCGACAGTCGCTGCAGATTGCCACACTCCTTATTTGGGAGCGAAGTACGACACGGGTCTCGGCTCGTGATCACGGCCGGCCGATGTCAGCGCCGCGGTGAAACACGTTCCGGCCTAGGCGAATAGGTGGTTTTGATGTGTCGTGGTCACCGACTTTGAGATAGCCGATCGCGCGCTGCAAATCCTCACCAGCGACAACCGAAGGGGATAGACGATGGCAACAGCGGTAGGCATCGATCTTGGGACAACAAACTCTGTAATCGCCGCCTGGCAGGGCGGGGAACCGATCGTGATACCCAATGCCGAAGGGGCGCGCACCACTCCCTCGGTGGTGGCGTTCACCGAAAGCGGCGAGCGCCTGGTCGGGCAACTGGCTCGGCGCCAGTCGATTATGAACCCAAAGGGCACCATCTATTCGGCGAAGCGATTCATCGGCCGCCGCTTCGATGAGATATCGGAGGAAGCCAAGGCGGTCAGCTTCGATGTCGTCGAGGGTGAGGGTGGCGCCGCTCGATTCGACGTGCGCGGCAAGCAGTATGCGCCTGAGGAGATCAGCGCACAGGTGCTGCGCAAACTCGTTGACGATGCCAGCAAGTTCCTCGGTGAGCGGGTCAAGGAGGCGGTGATTACCGTTCCGGCGTATTTCAACGACGCCCAGCGCAACGCCACCAAGGATGCCGGCCGGATCGCCGGCCTCGACGTGCTGCGCATCATCAACGAGCCCACGGCCGCGGCACTGGCCTACGGGCTGGACAAGAAGGGGCACGAGACTGTGCTCGTTTTCGACCTCGGCGGCGGCACGTTCGACGTCAGCCTGCTCGACGTGGGTGATGGGGTGGTCGAGGTCCGCGCCACGGCCGGTGATTCGCATCTGGGTGGCGACGACTTCGACCGTCGGCTCGTCGACTACCTCGCCGAGGAGTTCCAGCGTGAGAACAACATCGATCTGCGGAAAGATCCGCAGGCGCTGCAGCGGCTGTTCGAGGCGGCCGAGAAGGCCAAGGTCGAATTGTCGTCGGTGGCGCAGACCCAGGTCAATCTGCCGTTCATCACCGCCGACGCCAGCGGACCGAAGCATTTGACCACCGCGATCATGCGATCGAAGTTCGAGGACCTGACCGCGGACCTGGTTGAGCGAACGATGGGCCCGGTCAAGCAGGCGATGAGTGACGCCAAGGTGAGCGCGAACGACATCGACGAGGTGATCCTGGTGGGCGGTTCCACTCGTATCCCCGCAGTCCAGGCTTTAGTCCGCCGGCTCACCGGCGGCAAGGACCCCAACATGAGCGTGAACCCCGACGAGGTCGTTGCGCTCGGCGCCGCGATCCAGGCCGGTGTGCTCAAGGGCGAGGTCTCCGACGTCCTGCTGCTCGACGTCACGCCGTTGTCGCTGGGCGTGGAGACCGCTGGCGGGCTGATGACCAAGATCATCGAGCGCAACACCACCATTCCGGCACGCCGCAGCGAGGTGTTCACTACCGCCGCGGATAACCAGCCGGCCGTGGATGTGGTTGTCCTACAGGGTGAACGGGAGCTGGCCGGGGACAACCGGGTACTCGGTCGATTCAAGTTGGAGCACATCCGCCCGGCCCCCAGGGGTGAGCCGCAGATCGAGGTCATCTTCGATATCGACGCCAACGGCATCCTGCACGTCACGGCACGCGATAAGGACACCGGTGCCGAGCAGGGCATCACCATCAGCGAGCAGTCGAACCTCGATAAGAGCGAGGTGGAGCGGATGCTCGCCGAGGCCGAGGCCAACCGCCGTGAGGACGAGCAACTGCGCAAGGCCGTCGAGGCGCGCAACGCGCTCGACTCGGCGGCTTACCAGGTGGAGCGCCGGCTTGCCGAACTGGGCGATTCGGCGGCGCCGCACGATCGCGCACGGGCCGAGATGCTGGTCGCCGACGCGCGCCAAGCCGTCAAGGAAAATGCACCGATGGACCGGGTGCAGTCGCTGACCTCGGAACTGCAGCAAGTGCTTTATGGGCTGCAACCCACGCCGTCCGGTGGCGGCAACGGGCAACCGACAGGCGACGGCCAGGGCTCGCCGGTGCGCGATGACGACGTGGTCGACGCCGAGTTCGATCGGGGATGAGCCGTGATGGTCAGCCCCGTAGAGCGTTCCAAGACCGAAGAGGACGGTGGCCGGGTCGACGAAAGCCCGCCCGAAGCGGTTGCTTCTCAGTCTGATTCAGACAAGGAGCGCGCCCAACTCGAGGACCGCTGGCGGCGCGCTGTCGCCGATCTGGACAATGTGCGCAAGCGGTATGCCCGCGAACTGGACCGCGAACGAGCAGCGGAAAGATCCAGGGTGGCCGGCGCGTGGCTGCCCGTCGTGGACAACCTGGAGTTGGCGATCAGTCATGCTGGCGACCGGTCCGACGCGGTCCTCGACGGCGTGCGGAGCATTCTCGAGCATGCGCTACAGATCCTGGAGCAGCTCGGCTATCCGCGCGATGCGGAGGCAGGGGTGCCCTTCGACCCCGAGCGTCATGAGGTGGTCAGTGTGGTGGACCAGCCGGACAGCGCGCCGGGGACGGTTCTCGAAGTGCTTCGACCGGGCTACGGCGAAGGTTCGAGGCAACTGCGGCCGGCGGCCGTGGTGGTCAGCCGACGCGGGGAGTGACGCTCCGTGGCCCGCGACTACTACGAAGTGCTCGGGGTGTCGCGGGACGCGACCGCCGATCAGATCCAACGGGCGTTCCGCACATTGGCCCGCAAGCATCATCCCGACGTCAATAAGGACCCTTCGGCCGAAGAACGGTTCAAGGAGGTCAACGAGGCTTATCACGTGCTGTCGGACCCTGAAACCCGCAAGCGCTACGACCGATTCGGCGAAGACTTCCGGAAGGTGCCCGAGGACTGGGAGGAGCGGGTGGGCGCCGGTGCCGGTGGCGTCCGCGGCGCAGGGCCCTCCGGCGCGCGGGTGCGCTACGGCCAGGGCTTCGGCGGCGCCGGCGGCATCAACATCGAAGACCTTTTCGGCGACATGTTCGGCGGCAGTGGCGGATTCGGACCGATTCCGGGCGCCGACCAGGAAGCGGTGCTGGAGCTGACCGTTGAGGAGGCCTATCGGGGCGGCAAACGGCAGATCTCACTGGATGGCCGCAACTACGGGGTCAACATTCCCGCCGGTGTCATCGACGATCAGCGGATACGGCTGGCGGGAGAGGGCGGCCGAGGTAGCGGCGATGGACCGGCCGGAGATCTGTACCTGCGGGTGCGCATCAAGTCGCATCCCCGATTCCGGCTCGACGGACGCGACGTCACCGTCGATCTGCCGCTGTCACCGTGGGAGGCGGTGCTGGGAACCACTGTCGCTATTCGAACTCCCGGCGGGGAAGCGAAAGTCAAGGTGCCGCAGGGGTCGTCGACCGGTCGGCGGTTGCGGCTGCGCGGCGAAGGCATGCCCAACCCGCGCGGTACCGCCGGCGACCTGTACACGGAAATCAAGGTGATGGTGCCGCCCAAACCCACGGCGCGGGAACGCGAGCTGTTCGAGCAACTAGCGGCGGAGTCCACCTTCGACCCGAGGAGGCGACGATGACCACCTCTCGCTACGTCCTAGCGCGGCGGCCCCGAATTCAACTCGACGTCTTCGCAACACGCTGCGCGTTGCATCCCGACATGGTGCGTCGACTGGTGGCGCTCGGCCTCATCGCCTGCCAGCAGGATGCCCGCGGCGATCTCTGGTTCGAACCGTCTGCGTTGGCGACGGTCGCCCGCATCCAGCGGTTGAGGACCGGTCTGGGACTGAACTACGCGGCGATCGGGCTCGTGCTCGATCTGCTGGACCACATCGAAGAGCTGGAATCCGCTTCTCGCCGAGGGAGGACCCCGCCGTGGACGTCAACAAGCTGACGCAGAAGTCACAGGAGGCGTTGGCCGAAGCGCAGAGCATTGCGACCCGAATGGGTCATACCGAGGTCGACGGCGAACACCTGTTGATGGCGCTGATCGACCAGCCCGAGGGGCTCGTACCGCGGCTGCTGGATCAAACGGGCGCCGACACTGCGGCCCTGCGCGCGGACCTGGAACGCGAGCTGAATCGCCGGCCGAAGGTAAGCGGCCCGGGCGCCGCGCCGGGTCAGGTGTCTGTCACCCGGCGCCTGGCGACGTTGTTGGAGGCCGCCGAGCGAGAAGCCAAGCGGCTCAAGGATGAATACGTGTCGGTGGAGCACCTTGTCATCGCCCTCGCCGAGGAGGGCTCGGCGAGTGCCGCCGGACGGATTCTGGCCTCCCATGGTGTTACGCGGGAATCGTTCCTCGGCGCGCTGACCAAAGTCCGCGGCAACCAGCGGGTCACGTCAGCGTCGCCCGAGGGGGCCTACGAGGCGCTGGAGAAGTACGGCCGCGACCTGGTCGCCGAGGGCCGCGCCGGCAAGCTGGACCCGGTGATCGGCCGAGACTCCGAGATCCGCAGGGTGATTCAGATCCTCAGCCGTAAGACAAAGAACAATCCGGTGCTCATCGGCGACCCGGGAGTCGGCAAGACCGCGATCGTGGAGGGCCTGGCCCAGCGGATCGTTCGCGCCGATGTCCCGGAAGGCCTGCGGGACAAAACCATTTTCTCCCTCGACATGGGTTCGCTGGTGGCAGGTGCGAAGTACCGGGGTGAATTCGAGGAACGGCTGCAGGCGGTGCTGTCAGAGGTGAAGGCGGGCGAGGGTCGAATTCTACTGTTCGTCGACGAGTTGCATACCGTGGTCGGCGCCGGGGCAACGGAGGGGTCGCTGGACGCCGGCAACATGCTCAAGCCGATGCTGGCCCGCGGCGAGCTGCACATGATCGGTGCCACCACCCTCGACGAATACCGCAAGCACATTGAAAAGGACGCCGCCCTGGAGCGCCGGTTCCAGACCGTGCTGGTCGACGAACCTGACGTCGAGGACACCGTTTCGATCCTGCGCGGGCTTCGCGAACGCCTCGAAATCTTCCACGGGGTGAAGATTCAGGATGCCGCGCTGGTCGCGGCGGCCACCCTGTCGCACCGCTACATCACCGACCGCTTCCTGCCCGACAAGGCGATCGACCTCGTGGACGAGGCGTGTGCGCGACTGCGCACCGAAATCGACTCGATGCCAGCCGAGTTGGATGAGATCACCCGTCGGGTCACCCGCCTCGAGATCGAGGAGGCGGCGCTGGCCAAGGAGACCGACGCGGCCAGCAAGTCCCGGCTGGAGGAACTTCGCAAAGAATTGGCCGATCTGCGCGCAGAGGCCGACGCCCGGCACGCCCAATGGGACGCCGAACGGCAGGCGATCCGGCGGGTACAGGAACTGCGCGGGCAACTCGAGCAGCTCCGGCACGAGGCCGAAGAAGCCGAGCGCAACTATGACCTCAACCGGGCGGCTGAGTTGCGCTACGGCCAGATCACCGAACTGGAACGCAAATTGCAAGCGGCCGAAGAACAGCTGACGTCCAAGCAGGGCGAAAAGCGGTTGCTGCGCGAGGCCGTCACCGAGGACGAGATCGCCGAAATCGTGGCCGCGTGGACCGGCATCCCGATCGCGCGATTGCAGGAAGGCGAACGTGAAAAGCTGCTGCGGCTCGACGAAATACTGCACGAGCGGGTGATCGGCCAGGATGAGGCGGTCCAGCTCGTCGCCGATGCCGTGATTCGGGCCCGCTCTGGAATCCGGGATCCGCGCCGCCCGATCGGGTCGTTCATCTTCCTGGGACCCACCGGGGTCGGTAAGACCGAACTCGCGAAGACGCTGGCCGCGGCACTGTTCGACAGCGAGGACAACATGGTCCGGCTTGACATGAGCGAGTACCAGGAGCGGCACACGGTGAGCCGGTTGGTCGGTGCGCCACCGGGATACGTCGGCTACGAGGAGGGCGGCCAGCTCACCGAAGCGGTGCGTCGCAAGCCCTACTCGGTGGTGCTGCTCGACGAGATCGAAAAGGCGCACGCCGATGTGTTCAACACCCTGCTGCAGGTGCTCGACGACGGCCGGCTCACCGATGCACAGGGCCGTCAGGTCGACTTCCGCAACACGGTGGTCATCATGACCTCCAACATCGGATCGCACTACCTGCTTGACGGCGTCACCGCGGACGGCGAGATCAAGCCCGACGCGCGCGACCGGGTGATGGCCGAGCTGCGCGGACACTTCCGGCCCGAGTTCCTCAACCGCGTCGACGACATAGTGTTGTTTACTCCGCTGTCGATGCCGCAGCTCGAACGGATCGTCGAGCTGCAGCTGGCCGAGCTGCGGGATCGATTGGCGGAAAGGCAAATCGAGCTTGACATCAGCCCGGACGCTCGCCGGATGATCGCCGAACACGGCTACGATCCGGTGTACGGGGCGCGGCCGCTGCGCCGCTACATCGCCCACGAGGTGGAGACCAAGATCGGCCGGGCGTTGCTACGCGGCGGTATCGCGGGCGGTGGCAAGATCCGCGTCACCGTGGACAATGGCGAACTCGCCGTGGCCTATTCGGAACCGGCCCTGGCGGCCTGAGGGAGGAGGCGCCATGGAAACAGACATCGTGACATGCCCGCACTGCGGAAAACGCAACCGCGTACCCGCGGCGGCCGCTGGGAAGCCCCGGTGCGCCAACTGTCGCCAGTGGCTGCCGTGGATCGCCGCGGCCGGTGACCCGGACTTCGCCGAGGTTGCCGAAAAGTCCTCGGTTCCAGTACTTGTCGACCTGTGGGCGACCTGGTGTGGACCGTGCCGCATGGTGAGTCCGGCGCTGGAGCAGCTCGCCAGCGAACGCGCCGGACAACTCAAACTGGTCAAGGTCGATGTGGACAAGGCACCGGCGATTTCGCAGCGGTTCACGGTGCGGGCGGTACCGACACTGCTGCTCCTTGACCACGGGCAAGTACTGGGGCGGCAATCGGGTGCCGCTCCCGTTGCGGCGCTGCGCAATTGGCTTGACCAGGCACTGTCAACGACAACCAAGGAGGCGCGATCATGACGTCGACATTCATCGACCCCGACTTGGCGGCTATTCGCCGGGTCACTCCGAGAACTCCCGATGGCTGCGAGGAATGTTTGCGTCTGCATACCCCGTGGCTCCATCTTCGGTTGTGTCTGAGTTGCGGGCACGTCGGGTGTTGCGATTCGTCTCCGATGCGCCACGCCCGTAAACACGCCCGCACGGTTGGCCATCCCATTGTGCAATCGTTCGAGCCCGGTGAGTCGTGGCGTTGGTGTTATGTTCACGAAATCTACGTCTGAGGTGGCTGATGTCTGACGTAACGTCCGTGGAATCGTCGGTCCCGGCATCCCAGGAGTGGGAGGAGACCCCGGACCTGTTCGGTGCATACCCACGGTTGACCGAGGACCAGATCGCGACACTGCTTCCCGGCGGCAGCAGGCGGCGGGTCGGGGTTGACGAGGTCCTGGTTCGCGAGGGGATGCGATCCGACGAGTTGTTTGTGGTGTTGTCGGGCAAAGTCGCAATCGTGACCGACGACGATTCGGGTGAGCGGCGGCTGCTGCGCGTGCACGGAGCCGGTCGATTCCTGGGGGAGCTCGGTGATCTGGAAGGCCAGCCAGCGTTCTACACCGCGATCGTTGTGGTCGATGGCGAGGTGTTGGCGGTTCCCACCAGTCGCGTGCGTGCCCTGGTCGCCCACGACCAAGTTCTGAGCGACCTGATTTTGCGTGCATATCTCGTGCGTCGTTCCCTGTTGATAGGGCAGCGCGTCGGGTTCCGGATTATCGGGTCGTGTTTCTCGCCCGACACCGCCCGTTTACGAGAGTTTGCCGCCCGCAACCGATTACCGCACCGATGGCTGGATCTGGAACGTGACCCCAACGCTGAACGGCTGCTGCACCGTTTCGGCATTCCGCCCGAGGACACGCCGGTGGTGATCTGGGGCACCAGGGTGCTGCGCAATCCCAGCAATGTCGAGCTGGCCCGGGTGGTGGGCCTCACCGTGCCCGACGTCATCACCGACGAACGCGACGTGATAGTAATCGGCGCCGGTCCGGCCGGTCTCGGTGCCGCCGTGTACGGCGCTTCAGACGGGTTGCGGACTTCGGCGATAGAGCGGATCGCCGTCGGCGGCCAGGCCGGGACGTCGTCGCGCATTGAGAACTATCTGGGCTTCCCGGCCGGAATATCCGGGTCTGACCTCGCTGAACGTGCATTTTTGCAGGCCGATAAGTTCGGCGCGCGAATTTCGGTGTCCGCAGAGGCCACCGGTCTGGAATCTGACGGCGGACAGCTCCAGATCAGGTTCGCCGACGAGACCGTGGCCGTCGGCCGCTCCGCGGTGCTGGCGACCGGAGCACGTTACCGCCGCCTGGCCGCCTCGGGGATCGATGCATTCCATGGCAACGGCGTGTATTACGCCGCAACCTATCAGGAAGCGCTGCTGTGCGGTGACGGCCCAGTCGTCATCGTCGGGGCCGGTAACTCCGCCGGGCAGGCGACCGTGTTCCTGGCGACTCAGGTGTCGCGGGTATATCTGCTGGTGCGGGGAGACTCCCTCGACAAAAGCATGTCGCGCTACCTCGTCGACCAGATCGTTCAGCAGCCGCGGGTGACGGTCCGTCTCAACACCGAAGTCGGCGAAGTCCACGGCGACGAAGCATTGAATTGCGTTGTGGCCGAGAATAATCAGACCGGTGAGCGCGAGTCTATCAGGGCGCGCGCACTTTTCGTGTTCATCGGGGCGGACCCGAACACCGAGTGGTTGGCCGGCACGGTCGCGCTCGACCGCCACGGTTTCATCGAGACCGGGCAGGCCGCAGCGAATCACATGGCCGGCGCAGACGGGCTCGCGACGGCCCGCCGCCCGGTCTTCTTGGAAACCAGCGTGCCGGGTGTCTTCGCCGCCGGAGACGTACGCAGCGGGTCGGTGAAGCGAGTGGCATCCGCGGTCGGCGAGGGAGCTATGGCAATCCGCCAAATCCACGAGTACTTCGGGATCTGATCGGCTGTCGCCCCGGGGTGACCGGCCACCAGCCAACCGGGATGACGGGCCGAGGGCAGCCAATCGGGTCAGACGCGCAGACTCTCAATGTCGTGCCGGACTCAGTACGGTCACCAGGGACGTTTGGCCGTGTGGGGTACGGGTATGCCGGGGACCAATGCCAGGCGCCCCGTCATCGATCTTGCTAGTCGCCGATCCCGGTGTTCCGGAGGCGATCGCCGAACGCCTTTCGGATTCGCTCCCGAGTGCGCTGACGGGCTGTGCTGCCGCAGATGGCAAGTGGGACGTGTCCGTGCGACGCGACTTCTATCCGGTCGACGAGCATACCGAGGTCTTAGAGGTGATACGCATCATTGACCCGGCTGGCGCGCCCGAGGACATCGTTATCTACCTGACCGATCTACCGCGACGCGTCGGGACGACGCCGGTGATTGTTGATATCAGCTTGAACGACCGGTTCGGACTGATTTCTATCCCTGCAGTGGGCGGTGTGTTCATCGATCGCCGGGTGAGGAACCTGGCACAAACAGTCGTGACCGAGCTGACGTGCCAGTCGGGGAGGCAACACGGATCCATGAAGCGGCTGACGCGGACCCAGGTCGACGGTGTTGTCCGATACGTCGCGCCGACCGCCCTGTCACGTCTGCACCTTCTGATGGGAATGGTTTACGCCAACCGTCCGTGGCGATTGGCTGCTGGTTTGTCCAAGGTGCTGATGGCGGCGTTCGCCACCGGGGCTGTGAGCCTGGCATATCCGACAATGTGGCAGTTGTCCGACACGATGGGCCCGTGGCGGTTGAGCGTGGCGACAATCCTGGCGAGCGCAGCGATGATCGGGTGGCTCATCCTCCACCACAAATTATGGGAACGGCCGCCGTCGGCCGGCGGACGTGAACGCGCGGTGTTGTACAACACAGCGACTGTCATCACCCTGACCATCGGCGTCGCCATTCTCCACATCGGGCTGTTCATCCTGCTGCTGGTGACCGCCTGGTGGACGCTTCCGCCACATATGGTCGCCCGCGAGATCGGACACCCCGTCGGTCTCTCATCCTTATTGCTGATGGCCTGGCTGGTGGCAGCGGTAGCAACATTGGGCGGTGCCCTGGGATCGGGGATGGAGGACGATGAGGCCGTCAAGGCCGCGGCATATGGGGTTCGGCAACGTCAGCGATTCGACAAATCGAACTGATGCACGTCCCAGGGCAGTGCGGGGTCTCCGCCCGCCACCCCCACCGCCCTGGTCGCCGACGCCGACCACGCCAACCGTGGTGTCATGGGCCTCGAGTGGCTGGACCCCTTACCAACCGGGCTGGCGCGATTCCGGTTGCAAGACATGCGCTACCGGTGGCGCAAACGCACATTCTTGCCGGCGAACTGGAAGACCGTCATCGACGCTTTCATCGAGGGGCTACCACGCGCCCGGCACCCATCCGCAGACCATGCGATCGGCGGAAGGTCCACGGCCGTCCGCCGAGCCCGCACCGCCACAGGAGTACGTCTACGCTCCCTACACCCCAACCATCACGTACGAGAACCACTCCCGGTTCGTCTACACGCAGCGTCCCGAGTACGCCGGCCGCGCAAGGGCCGCGGCCCGATCGTCGCCTTGCGCCCAAGTGAGCTTCCGCTAACGCCCTTCACGAAACGGCGGGACCAGACCCATCGTCCGCCGGTCATCCGCCGCGAGCTACCAACAAATTGCGGGGATTTTCGCCCGTTCGGACGCCATCTCGAGCCCACCAAGATCACAGAAACGCGTACCTGACCTGCACCGTCTCAAGTGGTCCCGGCTGGGATCGAACCAGCGACCTTCCGCGTGTGAAGCGGACGCTCTTCCACTGAGCCACGGGACCGGGCGCCGGAAGGCAACGACGTCGAAGGGTAGCACGACGCGGACATCGCCGATCGCGCCACGTGCGTCGTCGGGCGCGCTAGCCTAGAGCGGCAACGTAACCAAGAGATTTGTGCAGGCCCGCTCGGGTGGACTATCGTCGTCCTTCGCAACGGGCGACGATCTCGCCCGTTGCGCGCGGACGTAGCGCAGTTGGTAGCGCATCACCTTGCCAAGGTGAGGGTCGCGGGTTCGAATCCCGTCGTCCGCTCGAGGGTGCAAGTGGCATCAATCCCCAGCGGTGGAGTGGCCGAGTGGTGAGGCAACGGCCTGCAAAGCCGTGCACACGGGTTCGATTCCCGTCTCCACCTCCAGATTTGACCCCCGGCGCGATTAGCTCAGCGGGAGAGCGCTTCCCTGACACGGAAGAGGTCACTGGTTCAATCCCAGTATCGCGCACCACGGTTCAGCACTGGCGAGCCCCGGGTGTGCCGGGGTTGCGTCGGCCCGGCGAAGCGGCGAATCATCACAACCATGACAGCGCGCCCCAAAGGGAGCCAGGCCACAGCATCAGCTGTTGCACTGGCGTTGATGGGTGAGCGTGCCCCTTAGACGTGTTGACGAATTGAAGCCCGGAGACCGGATCCGCATGAAGATCGGGCACGCCACCGTCGTAGCGACTGAACCCCTGGACGGGGACCGCACTCTGCTCACCTTCCTCTACGGGACGCAAAGGCCTGCCGACAACTCCGTCACCGTCGACGTCCTGGACGACGACGAATGGGGTTGGTGAGACGAGCGGCCCGCCCGAGGCCGCGCTCAGGTGTCGAAGTAGATCGTGCCGACGCCGCTGGGGCTGTACGAGAGGTATGTCGGTATCACCGAGAAGGGCAGATTGCCGGTATTGAAGGCGCCACCGTTGAACGTGCTCGACGTGACGTAGGGGGCGGTGGGTGATGAACCGACCGTCTCGGTGTACAGCGGGACCCCGCCGGCGGTGTCGACCTGAATGGTGTCGCCCATAGGTACGTACGAGCCGATCGGCGGGCTTCCCGGGAGCAGGTTTTGCGGGACCACCCCGTAATTGCCGCCAGAATCGACATACGCGCTGACGGTGTGGAAAGACCCGCCATTGATCGATATCGCGAGTTTGGTGACCGGCGCTCCGGAAACCGATGCGCCGACGGGCAGCGGGTTGGCGCCGAACTGCAGTACCCCGGCGGGCTCGTTGAGGAGCACGCCCTGACCGAGGACACCCGGCAACGCCTGCACGGGACTGGTCGGGAGCGGGCCCCCGGTGTTCAACCCGATGCCCATGATGGCGGGCACGTCGGAAAGCGGAATGGCGGTGGTGACGCCGAAATCCGTCTCCGTTGCGGAGGTGACGACGTCGACGGTGGTGGGCGCGGTGACGATTCCGTTTCCGAAATTCACCGGCGCCGTGTACGAGGCGAAGTATTCGGTGCTGAAAACCGGGCTTTGTCCGTACGTGACGCTACCCGACCCGATGCGGGCGCCGAGGCTCGCGACATTGACGTCCGTGGCCGGGACAACAAGACCGGTGGATCCGGTGTCAACCAACACGGACATACTTTGTCCGCCTACGGTCACGTCGATGAAAGGTTGCTGGTCCACCACCTGCAGCGCGATGGTGGAGGGCGCCATCGCGGGTCCGGCCGCGCCGGTGGCGCCGTTGATGCCCCACAGTAAGCCGCCCCTGCCACCGGCGCCGCCGGCCGCGCCGGGCCCACCGGTTCCGCCGAACCCGCCGTTGCCGATCAGGCCGGCGGACCCGCCCGCACCACCGGGCGCCCAGTTGGCGGTGCTGTCGCCTCCTCTGCCGCCGTCGCCGAACAAGAGTCCACCGGCGCCGCCGGGTGTCCCTATCCCTTGAGCGTTGGTCGTCCCGTTGGCGCCGTTGCCGATCAGTGGACGGCCCAGCAGCCCTTGGGCGGGCGCATTGACCGCCGCCAGCGCGGCCTGCAGCGGCGAGGCGTTGGCCGCCTCGGCAGCCGCATACGCGGTTCCCGCTTCCTTCAACGCCTCGACGAACCCGGTGTGAAACGCCGCCGCCTCCGCACTCAGCATCTGAAAGCCTTTGGCGTGGCCAGAAAGTAGCGATGCGATCGCCGTCGACACTTCGTCAGCGCCCGCGGCCACCACCGCCGAAGTCGGGCCCGCCGCCGCTGAGTTGGCCATGCCGATCATCGACCCGATTGTCGCCAGATCGGAAGCCGCCGACGCCACCATCTCGGGTATTGCGACCACGAACGACATCCGCACCTCCCTGAGTCCCAGGTCGGACAGCCCCACAGGCACCGGCGCAGCTCGTCATCGCGGTCGCCCAGGGGCCACGCGGCTGGTGGCTCAATACCTGCACGGTGTCGCCAGGATCCCGCTCACATCCGGCAACCGCCAGGGCACTTGTACCTTTTATTTGCGGGGCGTAGTGCCCGACGGCCGGACGGCACCGACCCGGCCGCACCACGTATCGCCGGGCCTACGGGTTCTCCTCGATGACGCACTGCACGATCGCCTGGGCGGCGCGCTGGTCGAATCCCATCCCCGCGACTTTCTGCGCTTCCGCCGCCGGGGAAACACCCGACTTGAGATCCTGCTGGATAAGCCCGACACGGTTCATGTTCTGCGGGTCGGGTTCGGTGATCGGGAGTTCCGTAATGTTCGCCACGCAGCGCCGATAGCCGCTGAGGTCGGCGTGGGCGGATGGCGCCCCCACCAGCAAGAGCGGGGCGGTAGCCATGCCGACAGCAGCGGCGACATAAGTGAAACGCATGATCGGATAATATCGCCGAACAGGCCGCAAGCAAAGTGCCATTCAACACGGCCACTCCTTGAAATGCCTTGCTGCGCAGAGCAATCCGTTAGATGAAATGCGTTGCGCCGCAACGCTTCGCCGGTTTGCTGCGGGCCGGGGCCCAGGCGCCTCACACCCGGTCGGCCGTCATGTACTCCTCGATCCAGCCCTGGCACGCGCCGCTCGAGATGTCGGCGTGCATGACGCCGGACAGCGACCCGTTGGCCTGCGGCGTGTAGCGCACCACGGCGTGGGCGGGATTCCACTGGATGCTGGTGTCGGGCATCATGCAGTCCCACTGGAAGTCGCTCTCCTGCTTCCAGGACGACCCATCCCAGGTGAATTGCACAGGTTGCGGAACGGTCGGGTTGGTCGGCGGAGGCCCGCTGACGATCGTGGCGACGCACTTTCCGCCCGAACAGCTTGAGCTGAACCCATAGGTCACAGTGTGCTGCACCTCGGGATCACCGACGGCCATGCTGGTCCCGGCCTTGGGGGCGACCATGAAGGTGACCGCGTACTGGCCGTTCCAGGACGGGTTGTCGGCCCAGGTGGGTGAGGCGAACGACAAGGCGACGACGAGCGGCGCGGCGCCTAAACCGACGAGTCCGCTCAGACGGGTCAGGGCCATCGGTTTCTCCTCTGGGTCCGCAGCAACATTGGGACGGAAGCGCCAGCCTCGTGGAGGTATACCCAATCGGCGATTTTATGCCGCGCCATCATGCCGCCGGGCAAAGACAAGGAACTCGCGAACGGCGAGCGCCTCCGGGTTTCCGTGAGCCGACTCAGCCGGCGCGCCCAGCGCGGGCTGCGTCCTCCAGGAGATCGGCCGCGCGGGCGAGGCTGTCGGCGGATGTAGTCATCTGGGCCGCCACCTCGCGGGCGCGGGTCGCGTAGTCCGGGGCGAGGATGCGGCGCAGGTCGGCGACCAGCGTCTCCTCGGTGGTGAGCGTCAACTGGCGCCCCGACCCGACCTTGAGCCGCTCGAGGCCGGCCGCCCAGAACGGCTGGTCAAGCCAGAGCCAGAGCACCAGCGCGGGGATTCCGGCCCGCAGCCCGGCGGCCGTGCTGCCGGCGCCGCCGTGGTGCACGACCGCGCGGCACGCCGGCAGGACGGCCGCGTGGTTGACCGCGCTCACCACCTTGACCTGGTCGAAGCGCGGAACCCCGGCGAAGTCGTTGGGGCCGGCGCAGATCAGCGCGCGCTGCCCCAGCTGCGCGCAGGCCGCGCCGATCATGGCGACCAGCTCCGCCCCCGACGAGATCGGCGTGCTGCCCAGCCCGAAGCAGATCGGCGGCGGCCCCTCGGCGATCCACGACGAAACCTCGTCGTCGGCGTCGGTCGGCGCCCCGAGCGTCAGCGCGCCGACGAAGGGCCGCCGGCCGCCCGGCTCCACCCATTCGGCGGCCGGACTGGGCAGACAGAGCGTGTCGTAGGCCTGGATTTCCAGCGGCTCATCCAACGATCCGGCCTCGGGCAAGCCGAGCGCGCTGCGCTGGGCCGCCGCGACGTCCTTGGTCATGCCCGAATACAGCGCGCCGGTGGACAGCAGACGCGCCGGGAAGAAGTGCAGCGCGGCCAGCGGGATGCCGCAGTACTCGGCGACGGCGGCAGCCAAGTCCTGCTCGTTGAAGCCCGCCAGGAGCAGGTCGGCGCCCTTCGCCAGCTCCGTGAGCGTCGCCGTCTTCTCCGTCCAGACCCGCGTCAGATGCTCCATGACCGCGGGCAGCGCGCCGATCGGATCCTGGGTTGTGCGGACGAACTGCGCCGCCGAGTCCATCTGCTCCCGGGTGTCCGGTCCGTAGGCCACCGCGCCGACCCCGGCCGCCTCGACGAAGGCCATCCTGTCGGGCGAGACCGCCATCCGCACGTCGTGACCCCGGCGCAGCAGCTCCCGGCCGACAGCGGCGCAGGGCTCGACGTCGCCCCGACTGCCATACCCGGCCAGCACGAACTTCACCGCCGGAACCTAGCAGGAAACCCGTTGCCGCACAGCACCGCCCGGGGCCGGCTTGAGCCGAACCGCCCGCCCGGGCATATTAGGCGGTATGCATGTGATCAGCGGAGTCCGGGACCCGGCGGGGAGTTTCCCCCTCGCCACCACCGCCGACGACGCGAACGAGCGTCGCCAGGCCAACCGGGCGGTGGCGGTCAGCGCCGTCGGCCTGGCGGTGACGGGCCTCATCGAGTTGGCCATCGCGCTGGTGTCCGGGTCGGTGGCCCTACTCGGCGACGCGCTGCACAACCTGTCGGACGTGTCGACCAGCGCCCTGGTGTTCGTGGGATTCCGGGCCTCCCGCAAGGTCCCCACCGAGCGGTACCCGTACGGCTACGAACGCGCCGAAGACCTCGCCGGAATCGGTGTCGCCCTGGTGATTTGGGGCAGCGCCGCCGTCGCCGGGTTCGAAAGCGTCACCAAGCTGCTGCGTCATGGCGGCACGGGGCACCTGGGCTGGGGCATCGCGGCGGCGGCGGTGGGCATCGCGGGCAACCAGCTGGTGGCCCGGTACAAGCTGGTGGTGGGCCGGCGGATCCGCTCGGCGACCATGGTGGCCGACGCCAAGCATTCCTGGCTCGACGCGCTGTCCTCGGCCGGGGCGATGCTGGGGCTGATCGGCGTGGCGCTCGGCTGGGGCTGGGCGGACGCGGTCGCCGGGATCGTCGTCACGGCGTTCATCTGCCACGTCGGCTGGGAGGTCACCGCGGACATCGCGCACCGCCTGCTCGACGGGGTAGACGCCGAGATCATCACGACGGCCGAAACCGCGGCCGCCGCGGTGCCGGGCGTCCTGCACGCGCACGCCCGCGCCCGCTGGACGGGGCGCACCCTGCGGGTGGAGGTGGAGGGCTTCGTCGACCCGAACACCCCGCTGGCGCAAGCCGACGGGATCGGTCGCAGCGTGGCCGCGGCGCTGACCCCGCAGATCCCCGAGATGCACAGCTTCACCTGGAGCGCGCGCGCCGCGACTCAGTGAAACGACTCGACGACCTCGATCAGCGCGTCGGGCGCTTCCCAATTCAGCAGGTGCCCGGCGTCGGGGACGCTGACCAGCCGCGCGCCGGGCACACCCGCGGCGAGCCGGCGCGAATGGCTTTGCGGCGTCGTGCGATCCGCGGTGCCGACCATGACCACGGTCGGCACCCCTATCTCGCCGAGCCGCGGATACCGGTCCTCGCGCGAGAAGGCTCGCACGATCGGCAGCAGCGGCCCGTGCTCGTCCAGGTGTTGATTGAACGCCTCCATGAACACCGAGATCATCACGGGCGACGGGCGCTTCCCGCACTGCGCGGCACCGAACAGCGCGGCGACGGTCGGATTGCGCATCAGCCGTTGCAGGATGCCGAGTTGCAGCAGCGGGATCTGCAGCCGGTTCTGCGGCGCGCCGTCCAGGATCCGGCCCGCCCAGGTCGCGAACAACACCAGCCCGCGCAGCCGCCCCTGCACGTGGGCGTGGTCGAGCATCGAACGGATGCTGACGAACCCGCCCATCGAGTGGCCGACGAGCACGCCCTCGCGTACGTCGAAGTGCTCGAGGACTGCGGCGATGTCGGCCGCCATGGGTTCGGATCCGATCCCGTCGGAGCCGAGCGTGGAGCGACCGTGCCCGCGCTGGTCGAAGGCGATGACGCGAAAGCCGCGCGCCTGCAGCTCGTCCCACACGAGGTTCCACTCGACGACGCGGGCGGTGTAGCCGTGGACCAGGATGACCGGCGGTCCCTGCCCGGCGACCAGGGCGCTGAGCACCGTCCCGTCGGGGCGCTCGATGAAGACGTGCTCACCCTCCGGCTCGGCGGTAAGGCGTTCGCGCGGAAACGGATCCGGGTTGCGCGCTATCCGCGCCGCCACCGCCCGCGCGGCACCCCAGCCGACCAGGCCGGCCGCGCCGAGCGCCGCCGCACCGGTTCTCAGGACGGCAGCCCGCTCTTGATGGCCGCATCCTGCTTGCGCCCGAGGTCCAGAACGAAGTCCGGCGGCAGCGGATCGTTTGGCGGGCTTTCGAACTCGAGGACCGTGAACACCTTGCCCTCGGTGAACATCACGATCCCCTTCGACTTCGAGCCGTCGGGAGAAGGCCCCACGGCCATCTGGCCGGCGGTGCCCACGTCGGCCGGTGACGGGGCGGCCTTGACGCTCAACTCCTGAATCCCCTTGGCGCTCTGGTCAAGCGCCTGCGACGCGGCGCCCGCGTCGGGGTAGACGTAGATGGTGTCGTCGACCTTGCGCGAGCCGCCCTGATTCATGAACACACCCTCGACACCGGCCGGGTTCGAAACGGGCAGCGTCTGAAACAGGGTGAAGGTGTCGCCCGGCACCACGATGTCGGTTGGCTTGATCAGCAGGTTGCTGTAGTCGGACGGCTGGGCGGCGGCGCTGACCGACGTCGGCGACGCCGACGACGCGGCGGATGTCGAGGACGTTGCCGACGTCGACGACGACGGGCCCGACGACTTGTTGCTTCCGCAGCCCGTGACGGCCACGCCGACCGCCAGGGTGCTCGCCGCCAAGCCGGCCGCCATCACCGATACCTTCATCTCCGTTGGCTCCTTTTGGGTGCGGTCGGCCCGCGCCGACGTCTCGCGCAACATAGCCGACCGCTCGCGCCACTGCACGGTATTCATGCGGATTTCACGTTTGCCAGAGCGGCGGGCTTCGCAAACCCCGAGCCGCGGCTAGTCGCCGACCGCGCCCTCGGGTTTGGGGCCGCGGCCGTCGCCGGTGATGTATTTGGGGCAGTAGGCGCCGACGGCGATCACCGTGAACTTGGCGGCGCCGTTGCCGGTGAAGCCGTTGCGCTGCTGCAGGTTTCCGATGATCTCGTCCTCGGATGCGCCGGTGTCCTCCAATTGGCACAGCGTCTTGGCGGCCGATACGGCGGCGTTCGGATCCTGGTAGCTGATGCCGGCGAATCTGAGCGCGGACAGGAAGTCGGCGTCGGTGGCCGGGTCGGAGTTGGGGTCCGGGTCGGCATACGCCGGCGCGGCCAGGCCGATCGCGGCGACGGCGATTGCTGCCCCCCACAGAAGTCTCATGGCCTTGCCAGCTTAACGCCGCCGGAACCGCTCGCGCAGTTCGGGATCGTTCTCCCACCACAATCCCGACGGCGCCGCGGTGTCGTCCGCGGTGGCCGCCGCCGCGTCCAGCTCGGCGTCGACCGCGACCGCGTGCGCCTTCTCGTCACGGGACAGCGCGCGCATCAGCACCAGCACGAACGGCCAGCCCACCACGTCGCCCAGGATCCACAGCACGCCGGCGCCGATGGTCTGGTCGAGCCGCTGATCCGGGCCCCAGGTGCGGTGCAGCGCAGCGTAGTACGCCGCGCCGATCAACGAGCCCTGCCAGATGATCAAGCCCAGCACGCCGTCGCCGAGCGCCTCGACGACGGTGATCAGCAACGAGATGCCCTGGGGATAGCGTCGCGGCACGGGGTCGGCTTGCAGCCGGGCGTAGAAATAGCCAAAACCGATAGCCACTAACACGATTCGAGTGGGCGCGCCGATCCATTCGTTGTCCAGCGCCGCGGTGTACCAGGGTGTCAGGTAGAGCAGCCACGGCGTGCCCAGCATCGCCAGCGACGTGGTCAACGGGTGAGCGAGCACGCGCGCGAACCGGCTCGCCAACAGCCGGTCGAGGCGGTCGCGCCCGGCGGCGCCGAGCGCGTCGCGCAGCACGCTGATCGGCTTGCCCTGCGCGAGGAAGAACGGCACGACGTAGAGCAGCAACAGCACCTGCAGCGCGCGCATCCAGAACAGGACGTAGGAGTAGGCGCCGACCGCGCTCATCGTCGCCAGGACCCACACCGCCAGGCCGACCCAGAAGCAGCCGGCCTGCGCGGGCGTTACCGGTCGTTCGGCGGTGCGGCCGCGCCGGTAACACCAGGCGTAGGCGGCGGCCACCACCACGATCGCCGCCGCTGAGGCCAGGTCCAGACGCCAGGTCTGGACCAGGGCGGCCCACGTCAGCGGCCCCGGATCGGCGCGCATAGCCCCCTAGCCTATTGCCGAATGCCGCGTCCACCGCGATCGCCTCCGGGCTTCGCGTGTAGATTGGTTGGGGAAGCCATTCGAGTCGGGATTGCCACCATCGAAATTTTCTCTGTAGATGAGCAGCTCACCATCGATTCGCCCATTCCTCATTAAGGACCCCGCCCGATGAACTCGTCGGAATTGTTTTCACATCGCTACGAGCCCGAGGTCGTGACCCGCAGCGGTCAGGATCTCGAACCGGTTCAACTTCCCACCTTTTCGGACCGCCCCAACAGCGACTCCGCGGCCACGACGCCACGCTGATCGGCGGGGCGCATCGGCAAACTGCGCTCGTTCTCGTGCGAGCGAGCCGGACGCCGGGCCAAAACGGTTGTGTGTCAGCGCTATTCGGGTAACCGGCGCGAATTTGCAGGCGCACCAGGAGTTTCGGGGGCGGCCGGGGTCTCGTCTCGGCCCGACAAGGCGCGCGGCTACCCGCCGCCGTCGACCTTGGTGCTGGTGACCGTCAGCGACTGCGGGCAGTACACGTTGGCCGCGATGGCCGTGAACCTGGCGGCGTTGTCGCCGTGCAGCCCGGGATTCTGGGCCTGGACGGTCTTGACGACGTCGGCCATCTGCGCCCCCTTTTCCACCGCCTGGCACACCCATCGGCCGGCCCCGATGGCCGGGCCGGGGTCGGGAAAGGTGATGCCGGCCGCGTGCAGCGAGGCGATGAACGTGTCGTCGCTGCTGTCGGCGCGCGCCGGCCCGGCCATGCCGACCAGCGCGGCAAGGCTCGTCATCGTCAGGAGCAGCGGTTTCACGGCCCACTGATCGTCGCAGAACGACGGCGGCGGCGCATCTCCTAGTTCTGGCGTCAACCGAAGGTTGACAACACGCGCGACGTCAACCTAGCGTTGACGGCATGTCCGAACCGACGCCCATCGCCTACCCCGTCCGCCTCGACGAGCTGATCAACGCGATCAAACGCGTGCACACCGACGTGCTCGACCAGCTCGCCGACGCGGTCCTGGCCGCCGAGCACCTCGGCGAGGTGGCCGACCACCTGATCGGGCACTTCGTCGACCAGGCCCGCCGCTCGGGGGCGTCGTGGACCGACATCGGCAAGAGCATGGGCGTCACCAAACAGGCCGCCCAGAAGCGGTTCGTCCCCCGGGCCGAGGCCACCACGCTGGACGTCGAGCAGGGCTTCGGGCGCTTCACGCCGCGGGCCCGCGGCGCGGTGGTGGCGGCCCAGAACGCCGCGCACGAGGCCCGCAACGGCGAGATCACTCCCGACCATCTGCTGCTCGGCGTGCTCAGCGACCCGGCCGGGCTGGCGACGGTGTTGCTGAACCTGCAGCACGTCGAGGCCGACACCATCCGGGCCGCGGTAACCCTGCCGCCGTCAGCCGGCGAACCCCCTGAGCTGATCCCGTTCAGCGGTCCGGCGCGCAAGGCGCTCGAGCTGACCTTCCGCGAGGCGCTTCGGTTGGGCCACAACTACATCGGCACCGAACACCTGCTGCTGGCGCTGCTCGAGCTCGAGGACGGGGCCGGCCCGCTGCACCGATCCGGCGTCGACAAGGAGCGCGTCGAGGCCGATCTTGTCGCCGCGCTCGAATCGCTGAGCGCCGGGAAGAACCCCTCCCCTTCGCCGTAGCGCGTGTGCGATCATGCGAGCATGCACCGCTGGCTGGTCGTCGTGTCCGCCTTGCTCGTCGCCGCCGCGAGCCTCGCGGCGCCCCGCGCGTGGGCCGGCGACGCACCGATCGGCCACATCGGCGACACCCTGCGGGTCGACACCGGCGACTACGTCGCCGACGTCACGGTCAGCAGCGTGGCCCCGTGCGACCCGCCCCCGGGGTTCGGCTACACGCGCAGCGGCGTCCCGATCAAGAGCTTCCCGGGGAGCACCCCCAACCGCGCCGACGTGACGGTCCGCGCGATCCGGGTGCCCAACCCGTACATCATGGCGACCGTGTTCAGCTTCGACGGGGTGACCCCCTTCGCCGACGCCTACAAACCGCGCGCCACCGACGCGCCCGACGCGCTGGACAACGTGCTCGCCAACGCGCCGAACGGGGCGATCGTGCGCGGTGGCGTGTATTGGGACGCCTACCGCGACCCGGTGTCCACCGTCGTCCTGCTGGACAAGAAGACGGGTTATCACCTCGCGCAATGGAATCTGTGACACTGGACGTCCGCGTCGTCACGGCGGGTGCGGTGGACGCCGCGCGGCTGGCTGACGTTGCCGCGCAGACCTTTCCGCTGGCCTGTCCCCCCGAGGCGGGCGCGGACGACGTCGCGTCGTTCATCGACACCAACCTGTCCGCCGGGCGCTTCGCCGAATACCTGGCCGATCCGGACCGCGCGATCATCACCGCGGCGCGGGGCGGCCGAATCATCGGCTACGCCATGCTGATTCGCGACGCCACCGACCCCACCACCGCCGAGCTGTCGAAGATCTACGTGTTGGCCGAGCACCACGGCACCGGGGCGGCGGACGCGCTGATGGGCCTGGCGCTGGCCACCGCCGAGGGCTGGGGCGCGCGACAAGTGTGGCTGGGCGTCAACCAGGCGAACCAACGCGCCCAACGCTTTTACGCCAAGAGCGGTTTTACGGTCAACGGCACCAGGACCTTTCAGGTGGGCACCCGCACCGAGAACGACTACCTCATGGTCCGCCGGCTCGGGTCAGCGCCACCAGCCGTGACGTGGCCCGCAGGTACTTCTTCCGATAGCCGCCGGCCAGCATCTCGTCGCTGAAGATCCTGTCCAGCCGCTCCCCCGAAGCCACCACCGGGATGCCGGCGTCATACAACCTGTCGGTGAGCGAGACCAACCTCAGCGCGACGTTCTGGTCGTCGAGGCGGTGCACGCCGGTGACGAACACCGCCGTCACGCCCTCGATCAGCGTCAGGTAGCGCGACGGGTGCATGGTGGCCAGGTGTGCGCACAACGCGTCGAAGTCGTCCAGCGTCGCCCCGTGCACCTTCGCGGCGCGCGCGGCCACCTCCGCGTCGGACGGCGGCGGCGGGGCCGGCGGCAGGCCACGGTGCCGGTAGTCGGGGCCGTCGATGCGCACCGTGGTGAAAATGCTTGCCAGCGTATTGATCTCGCGCAGGAAATCCTGGGCGGCGAAGCGGCCTTCGCCGAGTTGCTCGGGCAGGGTGTTGGAGGTCGCGGCCACCGACACGCCCCGCTCGACCAGCGACGAGAGCAGCCGCGAGATCAGGGTGGTGTTGCCGGGGTCGTCGAGCTCGAACTCGTCGATGCACACCGCCGTGTAGTCGGCCAGCATCTCGATGCATTCGACGAAGCCGAACACCCCGGCGAGCTGGGTCAGCTCGCCAAAAGTGGCGAACGCCTTGGGAGTTGGCGGCTCGGGTCCCCCGCCAGGCAACTGGTAATAGGCCGAGGCCAGCAGGTGGGTCTTGCCCACGCCGAAACCGCCGTCGAGATACAACCCCACCCCGGGCACGACGGCCCGCTTCCCGAACAGCTTTCGCCGGCCGGCCCGGCGCTGCACGGCCTGCCGGCAGAAGTCCCTGCACGCCTCGACGGCGGCGGCCTGCGACGGCTCCGCGGGATCGGGTCGGTAGGTGGCGAAGCTCACGTCGGCGAACGTTGGCGGCGGCCGCAATTGGGCGATCAGTCGCTCCGGAGACACGCTCGGATGCCGGTCCACCAGGTGCGCCACCCGGGCAGCGGCGGACCCATCCATGCACCGAACAGTAGCGGCGTGCTGCAATCAAGCTCATGCTGACGCAGCTGGGGTCGACGCGTGAACTCGACGACGCCGAACTCTCCCGGCTGTACGGCTACCCCGACCGCGACGGCACCTGGCTGCGGGCGAACTTCATCACCAGCCTCGACGGCGGCGCCACCGCCGACGGCAGCAGCGGCGCGATGGGCGGGCCCGGCGACCGGCAGATCTTCAACCTGCTGCGGGAACTGGCCGACGTCGTCGTGGTGGGCGCGGGCACGGTGCGGATCGAGGGCTACTCCGGCGCGCACCTGGCCGTCGCGCAACGCCAGGAGCGGCAGGCCCGGGGCCAAAGCGAGGTCCCCCAACTGGCGATCGTCACCGGGTCGGGTCGCCTCGAGCGCGACCTGGCGGTGTTCACCCGGACCGAGGTGCCGCCACTGGTGCTCACCTGCACCGCGGCGGCCGACGAGACCCGCAGCCTGATCGGCGACCTGTGCGAGGTGCTCGACTGCTCCGGCGCCGATCCCGGGAAGGTCGACGAGGCCGCCCTGCTGCGGGCGCTCGCGGCGCGGGGAATGCGCCGCATCCTGACCGAGGGCGGGCCGACCCTGCTCGGCGCGTTCATCGAGGCCGACCTGCTCGACGAGCTGTGCCTGACGATCGCGCCGTACCTCGTCGGCGGCCTGGCGCGGCGCATCGCGGCGGGCCCGGCGCAGGTGCTGACCCGCATGGGCCGCGCCCACCTGCTCACCGACGACGCCGGCTACCTGTACGGCCGCTACGTCAAGGTTTGAAAAGTCGAAGCTACTGTGGTCGGCATGAGTCGGCAGATCGCGTCCGCCACGGTGCTCCTCGCGGTGACCGCGCTGGTGGCCGGCTGCGTTCCCGGGCTGGCCGCCGACCCGCGCTTCGCGACCAATTCCGGCGCCCGACCGCAGGGCGTGGCCCCGAGCAAGCCGAAGCCGGCCGGTCCGCCACCGATCGCGGCGCCCAAGAACGACCTGGCCTGGCACGACTGCACGTCGAAGGTCTTCTCCGATGCGGCCGTCCCGGCGGCGCCGGGCGTGCAGCTGGATTGCGCGACCTACGACAGCGACCTCGACCCGGTCAACGGCCAGGGCGGGACGTTGACAATCGGTGTGGTGCGGGCGCGCTCGAACCAGACGCCGCACGACGCGGGCCCGCTGGTCTTCACCACCGGCTCGGACCTGCCGTCGTCGACGCAGTTGCCGGTGTGGCTGTCGCACGCGGGCGGCGACGTGCTGCAAACCCACCCCATCGTCGCCGTGGACCGGCGCGGCATGGGCATGTCGAGCCCGATCGACTGCCGGGATCAGCTCGACCGCCAGTCGATGCGCGACCAGGCGCAGTTCCAGCCCGGCGACGACCCGGTCGCCAACCTCTCCGACATCTCCAACACCGCCACCACGAACTGCACCGACGCCATCGCGCCCGGCGCGTCCTCCTACGACAACTCGCACGCCGCCTCCGACATCGAGCGGCTGCGCACGCTGTGGGACGTGCCCGCCGTCGCCCTGGTCGGGGTCGGCGACGGCGCCCAGGTGGCGCTGGCCTACGCCGCGTCGCGCCCCGACCGGGTCGCCCGGCTGATCCTCGACTCCCCGATTGCCTTGGGCGTCAACGCCGAAGCGGCCGCCGAGCAACAGGTCAAGGGTCAGCAGGCCGCGCTCGACGCGTTCGCCGCGCAGTGCGTCGCGGTCAATTGCGCGCTGGGGCCCGACCCCAAGGGCGCCGTCAGCGCGATGCTCGCCGACGCGCGCGGCGGCAAGGGCCCCGGCGGCGCACCGGTGGCCGCTGTCGCCGACGCCATCACCGTCGCGTTGGGCTTCCCGGCCGGAGGCCGCGTCGGCGCCACCACGAGCCTGGCCAACGCGCTGGCCGCCGCCCGGTCCGGCGACGCCGGCCAGCTGAACAACCTGATCAGCCACGCCTACGCGGTCACCGACTCGGACGGCCAGTTCGTCGGCTCCTGCAGCGACGCCATCAACCGCCCCACGCCCGACCGGGTGCGCGAGCTCGTCGTCGCGTGGGCGAAGCTCTATCCCCAATTCGGCACCGTCGCCGCGCTCAACCTGGTCAAGTGCGTGCACTGGCCCACGATTCCGCCGCCGGCGCCGCCGAAGAGCCTCAAGGTCGACGTCCTGTTGGCCGGCGTGCAGAACGACCCGATCGTCGGCACCGAGGGGGTGGCCCAGACGGCGGCCACCATCATCAACGCCAACGCGGCCAGCAAGCGGGTGATGTGGCAGGGCATCGGTCACGGCGCCAGCATCTATTCGCCCTGCGCGGTCCCGCCGCTGATCGGCTACCTCAACAGCGGCAAGCTACCCGGCACCGACACCTACTGTCCCGCCTGAGTTTCGGGGGCGCTCAGGCTCAATTGCCCGCCTCACCTTGCCCGCGACGCGGCCGCATCGTCGCCGGGCGGCCGGTGTACCGTGCGCTGGTGACCGCAGCTGACTCGACCCGAACCGGCCTGCGCGAGGGGATCCTGGCCGCCTTTCGCCCCCGCACCAGCGCACCGAGCGTCGCGACGATACTGCGATCGGTGCTGTGGCCGCTGGCGATCATGTCGGTGCTGCACCGCAGCATCATCCTGACCCTCAACGGCAACATCACCGACGACTTCAAGCCGGTCTACCGCGCGGTGCTGAACTTCCGGCACGGCTGGGACATCTACAACGAGCACTTCGACTACGTCGACCCGCACTACCTGTACCCGCCCGGCGGCACGCTGCTGATGGCGCCGTTCGGGTACCTGCCGTTCACGCCGTCGCGGTATTTGTTCATCCTGATCAACACCGTGGCCATCCTCATCGCCTGGTACCTGCTGCTGCGGATGTTCAAGTTCACCCTCTCCTCGGTGGCGGCGCCCGCCCTGCTGCTGGCGATGTTCTGCACGGAAAGCGTGACCAGCACCCTGGTGTTCACCAACATCAACGGCTGCGTGCTGCTGGCGGAGGTGCTGTTCCTGGGGTGGCTGCTGGACGGCAAAGTCGGGCACCAGTGGTGGGCCGGCCTCGTCATCGGGCTCACCCTGACGCTCAAACCCGTGCTCGGACCGCTGCTGTTGCTGCCCTTGCTGAACCGGCAATGGCGGACGCTGGTGCCCGCCATCGCGGTCCCCCTCGTCGTCAACCTGGTCGCGTGGCCCCTCGTCAGCGACCCGATGGACTTCGTCACGCGCACGCTGCCCTACATCGGCGGCACCCGGGATTACTTCAACAGCTCGATCGAGGGCAACGGGGTGTACTTCGGCCTGCCGACCTGGCTGATCGTGTTCCTGCGGATCCTGTTCACGCTGCTCGCGATCGGCGCGCTGTGGCTGCTGTACCGCTACTACCGCACCCGGGACCCGCTGTTCTGGTTCGCCAGCTCGTCGGGCGTGCTGCTGCTGTGCTCCTGGCTGGTGCTGCCGCTGGCCCAGGGCTACTACTCGATGATGCTGTTCCCGTTCGTGATGACCGTGGTGCTGCCCAACTCACTCATCCGCAACTGGCCCTCCTGGCTGGGGATCTACGGCTTCCTGACGCTGGACGACTGGCTGATCTACAAGTACATGCGGTACGGGCGCGCGCTGCACTACCTGAAGATCACCTACGGCTGGTCGCTCCTGCTGATCGTGACGTTCACCGTGCTCTACTTCCGCTACCTGGACGCCAAGGCCGAGGACCGGCTGGACGACGGCATCGATCCGGCGTGGCTGACGGCGGAACGGGAGAAGGCTAGCGTGGACGCATGACCTCTCCTGACTTGTCGCGTCCGAAGGTGCAGCTGTCCGACGACGAGTGGCGCCGAAAGCTGAACCCGCAGGAGTTCGAGGTGCTGCGCCGCGCCGGCACCGAGCGGCCGTTCACCGGCGAGTACACCGACACCAAGACCGAGGGCGTGTACCAGTGCCGGGCCTGCGGCGCCGAATTGTTCCGCAGCACAGAGAAATTCGAGTCGCACTGCGGCTGGCCCTCGTTCTTCGACCCGGCCAACTCCGACGCGGTGATTCTGCGCCCCGACCACTCGATGGGAACGACGCGCACCGAGGTGCTGTGCGCGAACTGCCACAGCCACCTGGGTCACGTGTTCGCCGGCGAGGGGTACCCCACCCCGACGGACCAGCGGTACTGCATCAACTCGATCTCGCTGCGGCTGGTGCCGGCGGGCTCGTAGCTACCCCTGCGTTCCCGCGACATATAACCAGTTGCGACGACACGCCGAAGCGCGTCGCAACCGTTTATATCTCGCGGCATCCGCGGCGGATGAGTGCATCGCGCACGCGTCGCACGACGTCTGCCGGCTTGTCCTCGGCGATCACCCGGATGACGATCCAGCCCAGCGCTTCGAGCCCGCGTATCCGCCGCTGGTCTCGGGCGTATTGGCGTCGGTCGCTGCGGTGCTGGTCACCGTCGTACTCGGCGGCGACTTTGTATCTTTCCCAGCCCATATCGAGCACGCCGACCGTTCGCCAGTTCTCGTTCACCGGTATCTGTGTCTCGGGAGCCGGCAGTCCGGCATCGATCAGCAGGAGTCGTAGCCAAGTCTCCTTTGGCGAGGCGGCGCCCGCGTCGACAAGCGGGAGTGCCGTGCGCAGCCGTCGCAGACCCCGCGCACCCGGGTACCGTTTGGCCAACTGCGACACGTCCTCGACACAAAACGGTGTTGCCCGCATCAAGGCGTCGAGTCGCGCCACCGCCTCGCCGGTGGGCAATTGCCGGGCCAGGTCGAACGCCGTGCGCGCAAGGGTGGTCACGGGCAGACCCGCGACCCGGGTGACCTCATCCGGTTGAACTCGCTGATTACGGGTGACCACGCCGATCGGCGCGTGCTGGTTACGCCAGATCAACTCGATGGGCGCGTCGTCGTCGATCCAGCGCGAGCCGTGCAGTGCCGCCGCGGCAAGGCCAGCCACCACGCCGCGTCGGCCCGACCACAGCCACGCCGCAACCGAGCGCGCTCGCAGCGACGGCGTGACATGAACCGGCAGGTGAACGCCGGGATATACGGCCCGGAACCCGCTGCGCAATTGGTAGGGAGTCAGGAGCCCCCGCCGCACCGCCTCGCTGCCGACAAACACCTCGTCCACAACCGTGGGACGTCAATGCTTGTGCGTCCGGATCCCCCAGACATAAACCGTTGCGACACATCTCGGCGTGTCGTCGCAAATGTTTACGTGTCGCGACAAGCCCCGGTGGCTAGCCCACGCGCGTGGCGTGGCATTCCCAGAACGGGGCGTGCACCCGGCCGCCCTCCAGCCACGGCTCCATCGCCCGGAACCGGTCCAGCAGCGCCTGCACCTGATCGGCCATGTCCGGGTTGCGCGCGGCCATCATCTCGATCGTCTGGGTGCTCAGGTTGACCAGATAGGTCGTCGGGCCGAGGTAAGTGATCTCCCACCCCGCGGGCGGCAGCACCTGACGAAAATCGTCCTCGGACAACGACCGCATCATTTTGAAGCCGTTGACGTCGTGCTCGCCGAACTCGAACATGTACAGCCGCGCCCCCGGCCTGGTCGCCCGGTGCAGCGCCCGCGCGTACGCATTCTGCATGTCGCGGTCGGTGCTGAAGGTGTGGTAGAAGGCGCAGTCGACGACGGTGTCGAACCGGTTGTCGAAGCCCTCCAACTTGGTGGCGTCGGCCAGCTCGAAATTGACCGTCACACCGGCCTTTTCGGCGTTTTCGCGGGCCCGCTCCAGGGCACCCGCGGACCCGTCGATGCCGGTCGCCGAGTAGCCCTTCGACGCGTAGTAGATCGCGTGGTGGCCGGGGCCGGTGCCCGGGTCGAGCACCTCGCCCTTGACCGCGCCCAGCGCAACCAGCCGCCGGACCACCGGCTGCGGGCCGCCGATGTCCCACGGCGTGGCCGCGGGCAGCCCGTGCGACAGCCGGTCGTCGCGGTACATCTCCTCGAAGCGGGTGGGATCCGTCGGGTCGAACGGCGCGGTTGTCATGGCAGCGCCGCCACCAGCTGCTCGACCGGCACCCGCGGCCCGGTGAAAAACGGCGTCTCGGCGCGGGTGTGCCGGCGCGCGTCGGTGGCGCGCAGCTCGCGCATCAGGTCGACGATGCGGTCCAGCTCGGGCGCCTCGAAGGCCAGGATCCACTCGTAGTCGCCCAGCGCGAACGCCGGGACGGTGTTGGCGCGAACGTCCTTGTACTCGCGCGCGGCCATGCCGTGCTCGGCGAGCATGCGACGACGTTCCTCGTCGGGCAGCAGGTACCACTCGTAGGACCGCACAAAGGGATACACGCAGATGTAGGCGCCGGGTTCCTCGCCGGCCAGGAACGCCGGGATGTGGCTCTTGTTGAACTCGGCCGGCCGGTGCAGCGCCACGCTGCTCCACACCGGCGCGCTGGCCCGCCCCAGCGTGGTGGTGCGCCGGAAGTCGGCGTAGGTCGCCTGCAGCGCCTCGACGCGTTCGGCGTGGGTCCAGATCATGAAGTCGGCGTCGGCGCGCAGCCCCGCCACGTCGTAGAGGCCGCGGACGACGACCCCGCGCTCCTCCTGTTGCTTGAAGAACCGGGCCGCGTCGTCGATCGCTTCCTTCCTCGTGTCACTCGAGTCCTCGCCCAGCACGCCGGGCCGCACGGAGAACACCGAGAACATCAGGTAGCGCAGCTGCGAGTTCAGGGTGTCGTAGTCGAGTTTGGCCATGGCACCTATCGTGCCACTTTCGCCCGGAGTGCCTCGACCGCGCGGCCGGCCGCCCCGACGCAGGCCGGTACACCGATCCCGTCGAGGTAGCTGCCGGCCACCGCCAGCCCCGGCGGCAGCCCGGCGCGCACCTCTGCGACCACCTCGGCGTGGCCGGGACCGTACTGCGGCATCGCCTCGATCCAGCGCTGCACGCGGGCGTCGACGGGGTCGACGGTCAGCCCGAACACGTCGACCAGGTCGCTCAGCGCCCACCCCAGCAGTTCGTCGTCGGCGACGCCGGCGGCCACATTGTCACCGAACCGCCCGAACGACAGCCGCAACAGCTGGGTGTCGCCGCGCGTGCCCCACTTGCGCGACGAGAGCGTGATCGCCTTGGCGCGCAACGGTTCCCCGCTGGCCACCAGCACGCCCGAACACTGCGGGAACGGCGTGTCGGCCGGCACCGCGAGCGCCACCACCGCCGCCGACGCGCTTTCGATCCGCCGCGCGGCGGCGCAGCTGCGCGGCGCGATTTCACCGACCAGCGACGCCAGCCGCGGGGCCGGGATGGCCAGCACCACCGCGTCGGCCTGCCACCGGGCGCCGGTGTCGTCCACCAGCGCCCAACCGGGCCCGGCCGGCTCGAGCCGCCGCACGGCGGCGCGCACCCAGCGCGGGCGGGCGCGCGCCACGAGCTCGTCGACGAGCACCCGGTAGCCGCCGTCGACCGCCCCGAACACCGGCGCGCCGGTGTTCGGGGGCAGCCCTTTGCGCACCGCGTCGGTCAGGCTGGTCGCGCCGCGGTCGAGGGCCGCCGCCACGCTGGGGGCCGCCGCGCGCAGGCCGATGGTCGCCGCGGAGCCCGCGTACACCCCGCTCAGCAGCGGGTCCACCGAACGGGCCACGACCTGCGCGCCGAACCGGTCGCCGACCAGTTCGGCCACCGCGGGATCGCTGCCCGGTTGCCAGCTGAACGCGCGGGTGGGTTCGGCGTCGATGCGCGCGACCGTGGCCTCGTCGACCAGCCCGGCCACCGAAGCCGACGACGACGGGATCCCGACGACGGTCCCCGCCGGCAGCGGGTGCAACCGCCGCTCGCTGAAGATCAGCGGCCGGGCCCCGGTGGTGCCCAGTTGGCGATCCGACAGGCCCAGCTCGGCCAGCAGCGCCGGCATCTCGGGCCGGCGCAGCACAAACGCCTCGGCGCCCACGTCCATCGCCTGCCCGCCGACCCGCTCGGTGCGCAGGATCCCGCCGAGCCGGTCGGCGGGCTCGAACAGCGTGATCGTCGCGTCCTCCCCGACCGCCGCGCGCAACCGGTACGCGGCCGTGAGACCCGAAATGCCGCCGCCCACAACACAATACGAGCGGCTCATAGCGAGTGGACCAGCGCGACCAGGTCGGTCAGGACGGCGGGATCGGTCTCGGGCAGCACCCCGTGACCGAGGTTGAACACGTGACCGGTCGCGCCGGCGTCGATCGCACGGCGCCCGTCGTCGATGACGGCCCGCGCCGCGCGCTCGACCACCGGCCAACCCGCCAGCAGGACGACCGGGTCGAGGTTGCCCTGCAGCGCCGTGCCGGGCTCCACCCGGGCGGCGGCGTCGGCCAGCGAGGTGCGCCAGTCCACCCCGACGACGGCGGCCTGGCGGGGCTGCATGCCGCACTTCAGCGCCGACGACATCGCGCCGAGCAGCTCGGCGGTCCCTACCCCGAAGTGCGTCATGGGCAGGGCGTATTGCGCCAGCGTGGCGAACACCCGCGAGCTGTGCGGCAGCACGTACTGGCGGTAGTCGGCCAGCGACAGCGTGCCGGCCCACGAGTCGAACACCTGGATCGCGTCCACCCCGGCCTCGATCTGGCCCTGCAGGAACGCGACGGTGAGGTCGGTCAGCTTCTCCATCAGCGCGTGCCAGCTGTGCGGCTCGGCCAGCATCATCGCCTTGGTGCGGGCGTGGTTGCGGCTGGGGCCGCCCTCGACGAGGTAGGACGCCAGCGTGAACGGCGCGCCGGCGAAGCCGATCAGCGGAACGTCGCCCAGCGCGGCCACCAACAGCGAAACCGCCTCGCGGATCGGCGCAATCGCCTGCGGGTCAAGCGGTTTCATCGCCTCGATGTCGGCGTCGGTGCGCACCGGGTGCGCGATCACCGGCCCGACGTCCGCGACGATGTCCAGTTCGATACCCGCCGCGCGCAGCGGCACCACGATGTCGGAGAACAGAATCGCCGCGTCGACGCCGTGGCGGCGCACCGGCTGCAGCGTGATCTCGCAGGCGACCTCCGGCTCGAAGCAGGCCGCCAGCATGCTGTGCCGCTCCCGCAGCGCCCGGTACTCGGGCAGCGAACGGCCGGCCTGCCGCATGAACCACACCGGCACGCGGCCGGGCTTGCGTCCGGTGACGGCGGCCAGATACGGCGACTCCGGCAGGTCGCGTCGGGCGTCGGGAACGTTCATCGGCCTCAATGCTGCCACGAGGCCCCAGCGGCGCCTGCGTAACATCGCGGTGGTGCCGATCAGCTACGACGAGTTCCCCAGCCTCCGCTTCGAACCCGGCGATAACGGCGTGCTGACCCTGGTGCTGGACTCCCCCGGGCTGAACTCGGTCGGGCCGCAGATGCACCGCGACCTGGCCGACGTGTGGCCGGTGCTCGACCGCGACCCCGCCGTGCGCGTCGTGCTGGTCCGCGGCGAGGGCAAGGCCTTCTCCTCCGGCGGCAGCTTCGACCTGATCGACGAGACCATCGGCGACTACGAGGGCCGGATCCGCATCATGCGCGAGGCCCGCGACCTGGTGCTCAACATGGTCAACTTCGACAAGCCCGTCGTCTCGGCGATCCGGGGACCCGCCGTCGGCGCGGGCCTGGTGGTGGCGCTGCTCGCCGACATCTCCGTCGCGGGCCGCACCGCGCGGTTCATCGACGGGCACACCAAGCTCGGGGTGGCCGCGGGCGACCACGCCGCGATCTGCTGGCCGCTGCTGGTCGGCATGGCCAAGGCCAAGTACTACCTGCTCACCTGCGAGACCCTGCTCGGCGAGGAGGCCGAGCGCATCGGCCTGGTCTCCACCTGCGTCGACGACGACGAGGTGCTGGCCACCGCCACCCGGATCGCCGAGAACCTGGCGCTGGGCGCGCAAAACGCCATCCGCTGGACCAAGCACAGCCTCAACTACTGGTACCGGATGTTCGGCCCGGCCTTCGAAACGTCGCTGGGCCTGGAATTCATCGGTTTCGGCGGCCCCGACGTTCGGGAGGGCCTCGCCGCGCACCGGGAGAAGCGCCCGGCCCGATTCACCAAAGGAACCGCGCCCTGAGCAGGCGATACGGCCTCCTCGAGGCCCCGATGAGCGCCGGTAACGGCTTGGTCGCGACGGGCGCGGGACTCGGCGCGCCTGTTTCGGCGTGTCGGGTGATGGGTCTAGCGTCGAACGCTGTGACAGCCTCAGCCGAACCGGCACCCTTCCGCGAGGCGGTGGCGGCCATGAACGCCGTGACCGTGCGGCCGGAGATCGAGCTGGGCCCGATCCGTCCGCCGCAGCGCCTGGCGCCCTACAGCTACGCGCTGGGGGCCGAGGTCAAGCATCCCGACCTCGAGATCGTCCCGGAGCGCTCCGAGGGCGACGCGTTCGGCCGGCTGATCCTGCTCTACGACCCGGAGGGCGCCGACGCCTGGGACGGCTACATCCGCCTGGTCGCCTACATCCAGGCCGACCTCGACCCCACCGAAGCCGTCGATCCCCTGCTGCCCGAGGTGGCGTGGAGCTGGCTGGTCGACGCGCTGCAGGCGCGCCTCGAACAGACCACCGCCCTGGGCGGCACCGTCACCGCCACCACGTCGGTGCGCTACGGCGACATCTCCGGGCCGCCCCGCGCCCACCAGCTGGAGCTGCGGGCGTCCTGGACGGCGACCACCCCGGCGGTCGGGGCGCACGTCGAGGCGTTTTGCGAAGTGCTCGAGCACGCCGCGGGCCTGCCGCCGACCGGGGTCACCGACCTGAGCTCGCGGTCACGCGCCTGACATGGGCGAAGCGGGGGCCGCTAGGCCCGACGACACCGCGCCCGACGACGCCGCGCCTGAACCCTGCCCGCTGCTGCAGCCTTCCGACGGGGTCCCCGATCTCGCGGTGAGCGTCAACGAGATCGAGGCGGCCGCGCGGCTGCTGGACCGCGGGCGCGGGCCGTTCGCGGTGGACGCCGAGCGGGCGTCGGGTTTCCGCTACTCCAACCGCGCCTACCTCATCCAGATCCGGCGGGCCGGGGCGGGCACCGTGCTCATCGACCCGGTCAGCCACGGCGCCGACCCGGTGACGGCGCTGCGGCCGGTCGCCGAGGTGCTGGGCAGCGACGAATGGATCCTGCACTCGGCCGACCAGGACCTGCCGTGCCTGGCCGAGGTCGGCATGCGACCCCCCGCCCTGTACGACACCGAGCTGGCCGGGCGGCTCGCCGGCTTCGACCGGGTGAACCTGGCCACCATGGTCGAGCGGCTGCTGGGGTTCGGCTTGGCCAAAGGCCACGGCGCCGCCGACTGGTCCAAGCGCCCCCTGCCCGCAGAATGGCTCAACTACGCGGCCCTGGACGTGGAATTGCTCATCGAGCTGCGCGCAGCGATCTCCGAGGTGCTCGCCGGGCAGGGCAAAACCGCTTGGGCCGCAGAGGAATTCGACTACCTGCGGGCCTTCAAGGGCGGCGACGCCGCCGGTGACGCCGCGCTCGCCCGGCGGGACCGCTGGCGCCGGACGTCCGGGATCCATCGGGTGCGCGACCGGCGCGGCCTCGCCGCGGTGCGCGAACTGTGGACCGCGCGCGACCGCATCGCCCAGCGGCGCGACATCGCCCCGCGCCGCATCCTGCCGGATTCGGCCATCATCGACGCCGCCCTCGCCGACCCGAAGACCGTCGAAGAGCTTGTCAAGTTGCCGGTGTTCGGCGGGCGCAACCAGCGCCGCAGCGCCGAGGTCTGGCTGGGGGCGCTGGAGGCGGCCCGGCGCAGCCAGGAGCCGCCGGAGGACGCCGAACCGCCCAACGGGCCGCCGCCGGCGGCGCGGTGGAGCAGGCGCAAACCGGAGGCCGCCGCCCGGCTGGAGGCGGCCCGGGCGGCGCTGGGTGAGCTGTCGGAGCGGGTCGGAGTCCCGACGGAGAACCTGGTCTCACCCGACCTGGTGCGACGGCTGTGCTGGGACTGGCAGCCCGCCGCGGACCCCGATGAGGCCGTCGACGAGTTCCTGCGGGCAGGGCAGGCGCGGGCGTGGCAGCGCGAACTCGTCGATCCCGTGCTGGCCCGGGCGTTGCAACCACCGGCCGACGACAGCTAGCACGCCCCCGTCCTGGGCCACAGCCGTTCAGCGTGAATCCTCGGCTTTGCGTGTGTATCCAGGGCGGAAAATTCGCCCGGATCCCGCCACCAGCTCACACCCAAAGCCCAGGATTCACACCCAAAAGGCCTGCAGCCGCCCGGCGACAATCGCGACCAACGCGCCCTAGTCGAGGGGCTCCCGGACCTCCGCCTCGGAGACGGACGTGCCCAGCGCCGCCGCCCAACCGGTGATGCGGCGGGCCACGTCCTGGTCGGTCAGCCCCAGGTCGGCGAGCACCTCGCCCCGAGACGCGTGCTCGTAGAACCGCTGCGGCAGCCCCACGTCGCGGCAGGGCGTGTCGACCTCCGCGCGCCGCAGCGCCGCCGAGACGGCCGACCCCACCCCGCCGTTGACGCCGTTGTCCTCGAGGGTGACGACCAGTTTGTGCTGCGCGGCCATCTCGACCACGCCGTCGGACACCGGCAACACCCAGCGCGGGTCGATCACCGTCACGCCGATGCCCTGGTTGTGCAGCCGCTTGGCCACGGCCAGGGCCATCGGCGCGAACGCGCCGACCCCGACCAGCAGCACGTCGTGGTTGAGCCCCGTCGCCGGCACCGCCAGCACGTCGACGGCCGAAACGCCCGACCCGCGCCGCTCCAGGGCCGGAATGTCTTCGCCCACATCGCCTTTGGGAAAGCGGATGGCCGTCGGGCCGTCGTTGACGTCGAGGGCCTCGCCGAGCTCCTCGCGCAGGCGGGTCGCGTCGCGCGGTGCGGCCACCCGGATGCCGGGCACGATGTTCAGCATCGACAGGTCCCACATGCCGTTGTGGCTGGCACCGTCGGAGCCGGTGATGCCGGCCCGGTCGAGGACCATCGTGACGGGCAGCTTGTGCAGCGCCACGTCCATCATGATCTGGTCGAAGGCCCGGTTGAGGAAGGTCGAATAGATCGCCACCACCGGGTGCATGCCGCCCATGGCCAGTCCGGCCGCCGACGTGATCGCGTGCTGCTCGGCGATGCCGACGTCGAACAGCCGGTCCGGGAACTGCTGCCCGAACGCCGTCAGCCCGGTGGGGCCGGGCATCGCCGCGGTGATGGCCACGATGTCGCGGCGCTTGCGCGCGTAGCCGATGAGCGCCTCGGAGAACGTGGCCGTCCAGCCCGGGCCGGGAATCTTGGTGGCCCGGCCGGTGACCGGGTCGATCACGCCGCAGGAATGCATCTGCTCGGCCTCGTCGTCCAGGGCCGGCGCGTAACCCATGCCCTTGCGGGTGACGACGTGCACGATCACCGGGCGACCGAAGCCGCGGGCGTGGCGCAGCGCGGCCTCCACCGCGCGTTCGTCGTGGCCGTCGACCGGGCCGACGTACTTCAGGCCGAGGTCGGTGAACAGCAGCTGCGGGGACAGCGAGTCCTTGATGCCGGCCTTGACGCTGTGCATGAAGCGGTAGGCGATCTGGCCGACTAGGGGCAGCGAGCGCACCGCGTCGCGCCCCCGTTCCAGCACGTGCTCGTAGGCCGGCTGCAGGCGCAGCGTGGCCAGGTGGTCGGCGACGCCGCCGATGGTCGGCGCGTAGCTGCGGCCGTTGTCGTTGACGACGATGATGACCGGCCGGTGCGAGGCGGCGATGTTGTTCAGCGCCTCCCAGCACATGCCGCCGGTGAGCGCGCCGTCGCCGACGACGGCGACCACATGACGGTTGCGGTGCCCGCTGAGCTCGAACGCCTTGGCCAGGCCGTCGGCGTAGGACAGCGCGGCGCTGGCGTGGCTGGACTCCACCCAGTCGTGCTCGCTCTCGGCGCGCGACGGATAACCCGACAGGCCGCCCTTTTTGCGCAGGCTCTCGAAGTCGTGGGCGCGGCCCGTCAGCATCTTGTGCACGTAGGCCTGGTGGCCGGTGTCGAAGATGATCGGGTCGTGCGGCGAGTCGAACACACGGTGCAGCGCCAGCGTCAGCTCGACGACGCCGAGGTTGGGCCCGAGATGTCCCCCGGTGGCAGCCACCTTGTGGATCAGGAACTCGCGGATCTCGGTCGCCAGATCGCGGAGCTGCCGTTGGGACAGGTACTGCAGATCAGCGGGCCCGCGGATCTGTTCCAGCATCCCGTCAGTCTACGCAGCGTTCGCACGGGAGACCGGAGTCCGCGTCCGGTCCTTGGTAGCCTCGGACCGCGGTGCGCCGGGAAGCCTGGTCGGCACGTTGTCCCCGAACCCGGAGTGCGCCGTGATCCTTGCCGTCGACCGACCGCGTCGACCCCCGCAGTCGTATCGTCGCACCATGCGCGCCGAGCAGATCGCCGAAGACTTTCCGATCGTCAGCATCGACGGGGACGCGCTGGACGCCGCGCGGCTGCTCGCCGAGCACCGGCTGCCGGGCCTCTTGGTCACCGACACGTCGGGAAACCCCTACGCGGTGCTGCCGGCTTCGCAGGTCGTCCGCTTCATCGTGCCGCGGTACGTGCAGGACGACCCCTCGCTGGCCGGGGTGCTCAACGAATCTACGGCCGACCGCTGCGCGGAGAAGCTGAGCGGCAAGAAGGTACGCGACGTGCTGCCGGACCACCTGCTCGACGTGCCGCCGGCCGACGCCGACGACACCATCATCGAGGTGGCGGCCCTCATGGCGCGGGAGAGAAGCCCGCTCGTCGCGGTGGTCAAGGACGGTACGTTGATCGGGGTCATCACGGCATCGCGGGTCCTCGCCGCGGCGCTGAAGCCTTGATTCCGGTGGATGTGGCGATCGAGCGGCTACGGGCGGAACCACGGGACAACCGATGAGCTTGATCGCGATCGTCGTGTTCGTCGTCGCCTACGCGCTGATCGCCAGCGACCGCGTCAACAAGACCGTCGTGGCGCTCACCGGCGCCGCGATCGTCGTCGCCTTGCTGCCGATCATCAACTCCGATGACGTCTTCTATTCCCACGAGACCGGAATCGACTGGGACGTCATCTTTTTGCTGCTGGGCATGATGATCATCGTCAGCGTGCTGCGCCAGACCGGTGTGTTCGAGTACGTCGCGATCTGGTCCGCCAAGCGCGCCCGCGGCTCCCCCCTGCGCGTCATGATCCTGCTGGTGCTGGTCACCGCGATCGGGTCGGCCCTGCTCGACAACGTCACCACGGTGTTGTTGATCGCCCCGGTGACCCTGTTGGTGTGCGACCGGCTGGACATCAATGCGGCGCCGTTCCTGATGGCCGAGGCGTTCGCCTCGAACATCGGCGGCACGGCGACGTTGATCGGTGATCCGCCCAACATCATCATCGCCAGCAGGGCGGGCTTGACGTTCAACGACTTCCTGCTGCACCTGACACCGATCGTGATCATCGTGATGGCCGTCCTGATCGCGTTGCTGCCGCGCCTGTTTCGGGGTTCCTTCTCGGTCGACCCCGAGCGCGTCGCCGACGTCATGTCGCTGGAGGAGAAGGAGGCGATTCGCGATCGCAGGCTGCTCATCGCGTGCGGCATCGTGTTGGTGGCGGTGTTCGCCGCGTTCATCGCCCACTCGGCGCTGCACATGCAGCCCTCCATCGTCGCGCTGCTGGGCGCCGGCATCCTGATCCTGGTGTCCAGGCTGGAGCATTCGGATTACCTGTCCAGCGTCGAGTGGGAAACGCTGCTGTTTTTTGCCGGGTTGTTCATCATGGTCGGGGCGTTGGTCAAGACGGGCGTCGTCAAGACACTGGCACATCTGGCGATCACCGCCACCGGCGGCAACGCGCTGCTGGCCACCATGGTGATCCTGGTGGCATCGCTGGCGATCAGCGGCGTCGTCAACAACGTTCCGTACGCCGCGACGATGGCGCCCGTCGTCGCCGACCTGGCGCCGGCCCTGGGCGGACACGTCAACGCCGGCGCCTTGTGGTGGGCGCTTGCGCTCGGCACCGATTTCGGCGGCAACCTCACCGCCGTCGGCGCCAGCGCCAACGTCGTCGTGCTCGGGATCGCCGCGCGCGCCGACAATCCCGTCTCCTTCTGGGAATTCACCCGCAAGGGCGCATTGGTGACGGCGATCTCGGCGGCGCTGTCCGCCCTGTACCTGTGGCTGCGGTACTTCGTGTTGAGCTGAGCGCTAACAGGTCAGCAGCGCAACGGATTCGGTGTGATGGGTCAGCGGGAACGCGTCGAACACCTTGATCTTCTCGACGGCGTAGCCGTGTGCCCGGTACAGGCCGACGTCCCGCGCGAAAGAGGCCGCCTCGCAACCGATGTGGACCACGCGCGGCACCCGGGCGGCGGCCAGGAGGTCGATGATCTCGCGGCCGGCACCGGCGCGCGGCGGGTCCAGCACTGCGACCCCGGCGCTCCCGCGCTGTGCGGTCAGCGCGCGGCGGACCGAGTCGGTGACGACGTCCACCTGGGGCAGGTCGAACAGCGCGGCGCGCGCGGCGCGCGTCGCCGAGCGCGAGGTGTCGACGGTCAGCACCCGCCCCGACTCCCCCACCGCGTCGGCGAGCGCCGCGGCGAAAACCCCCGCGCCGCCGTAGAGATCCCAGACGGTCATGCCGGGACTCGGTTGCGCCCAGTCGAGGACCAGAGCGCTGTAGACCCGGGCCGCGTCCCGATGCGCCTGCCAGAAGGCCGTGACCGGCACCCGCCAGCTGCGCTCACCCACCCGTTGCACCGCCTCGTAGCCGCCCTCGACCACCGTGGTGTCGGTCCGCTTGCCCTGCCGCAGGGTGCGCACCACGTGCCGCTCGCCCTCGTCGTCGACGGCGACGTGCAACTGGGCGCGCGGGGGCCAGTCGGCCCGGGACAATCCGTCCAGCATTGCGGGCGGCAGCTGCGCGCAGCGCAGGTCGGTCACCAGCCCGTCGCTGTGGTAGCGGTGGAAGCCGGGCCGGCGGTCCTCGCCCACCTCCAGCCGGACCCGGGTGCGCCAACCGGTGGGCCCGGCATCCGGCGACAATTCCTCGGCGCCCGTTTCGGGGACGCTCCAGTCGTGCCCGCCCAGCCGGGACAGCTGGTTGGCCACGACCTGGGCCTTGACCGCGCGGGCCGCCTCGGGCGTGGCGAACGCCAGATCGCAACAGCCGGCGCCGTCGGCCCCCGCGATCGGGCACAGCGAGGCGACGCGGTCGTCCGACGGCTCGATCACCTCGACAACCTTTGCGTGCCAATAGGAGTCGCGCTCGGAGGTGATGCGCACCCGCACCCGCTCGCCGGGCAACGCGTAGCGGACGAACACGACGCGGCCGTCATGATGGGCCACACAGCTGCCCCCGTTGGCCGGGGGGCCGGTGACCAGCGTCAGCTCGGTGCTCAATCGAAGATCCCGCGACGGGCGTCGCCGGGCGCCGCGTGCGGGTGGAAGGCCTTCAGCCGCTCCGACGAATTCAATTGCCAGGGAACCGAAGTCACCATCACGTTGGGCATGAACAACAACCGGCCCTTGAGCCGCAGCGCGCTCTGGTTGTGCAGCACCTGCTCCCACCAGTGGCCCACCACATACTCCGGGATGAACACCGTGACCACCGTGCGCGGCGACTCCCTGCTGACCCGCTTGACGTAATCGAGGATGGGCCGGGTGATTTCACGGTACGGCGAGGCGATGACCTTGAGCGGCACGCTGATGTCGCTTTCCTCCCACCTGTGCACCAGGTCGCGGGTTTCGGCGTCGTCGACGCTGACCGTGAGGGCCTCGAGCGCATCGGGACGGGTGGCGCGCGCGTAGGCCAGAGCGCGCAGCGTCGGCAGGTGCAGCTTGGACACCAGCACCAGGGCGTGGTTGCGGCTGGGCAGCACCACGTCGTGTTGGGCCGCCTCCTGCTCCTCCAATTCCAGGCTGACGGTGTGGTAGTGGCGGTGAATCATTTTCATGACGATGAACAGCAGGCTCATCGCGAAAAGGGCGATCCACGCACCGGCGAGAAACTTGGTGGCCAGCACGACGAGCAGCACCGCGCCGGTGGACAGCAGGCCGACCGTGTTGACCACCCGCGAGCGCATCATCTTGCGCCGCACCCGCGGATCGGTCTCGGTGCGCAGCAACCGGGTCCAGTGCCGGACCATGCCGATCTGGCTCAGCGTGAACGAGATGAACACGCCCACGATGTAGAGCTGGATCAGCGCGGTGACCTCGCCGCGGAACGCGATGATCGCCAACAGGGCCGCCCCGGACAGGAACAGGATTCCGTTGGAGAACGCCAATCTGTCACCGCGGGTGTGCAATTGGCGCGGCAGGTAGCTGTGCTGCGCCAGGATCGAGCCGAGCACGGGGAACCCGTTGAACGCGGTGTTGGCGGCCAGCACCAGGATCAGCGCGGTCACCGTGGCGATCAGCAGGAACCCGATGTGAAAGCTGCCGAACACGGTTTCGGCCAGCTGCGTGACCAACGTCTTCTGGTAATAGTTCGGCGGGGCGCCGGTCAGCTGCCTGGCGGGATCCTCGACGAGTTTCACCCCGATCTTCTCGGCCAGCACGATGATGCCCATCAGCAGGGTCACCGCGATGCCGCCCAGCATCAGCAGGGTCGTGGCAGCGTTGCGCGACTTGGGCTTCTGAAACGCCGGCACCCCGTTGCTGATCGCCTCGACCCCGGTCAGCGCCGCGCACCCGGACGAGAACGACCGCGCCACCAGGAAAGCCAACGCGAAGCCGACGATCTGGCCGTGTTCGGCGTGCATCTCGAAACCGGCCGATTCGGCCCGCAGCGGATTGCTCAGCACGAAGATCCGGAACAGACCCCAGCCGATCATGACCAGGACGCCGATGATGAACGCGTAGGTCGGGATGGCGAAGGCCAGCCCGGACTCGCGGACGCCGCGCAGGTTCAGGGCCATCACCAACAGGATCGCGCCGACGCAGAACCACACCTTGTTCTCCGCGACGATGGGGATCGCCGAGCCGATGTTCGACATCGCCGACGCCGTCGAAACGGCAACGGTCAGAACGTAATCCACCATCAGGGCGCTGGCCACCACGAGGCCGGCGGTGTCGCCGAGGTTGGTGGTGACCACCTCGTAGTCGCCGCCGCCCGACGGGTAGGCGTGCACGTTCTGTCGGTAGCTGGCCACCACGACCAGCATCACCGCGGCCACGGCCAGGCCGATCCACGGCGTCAGCGCATACGCGCTCACCCCGGCCACCGAGAGCATCAGGAAGACTTCCTCCGGCGCGTAGGCCACCGAGGACAGCGCATCGGAGGCGAACACGGGCAAGGCGATCCGCTTGGGCAGCAGCGTGTGACTCAGCCGGTCGCTGCGTTGCGGCCGCCCGATCAGCAACCGGCGCGCAGCGGTCGAAAGTTTGGACACGAGAGCCAAGAGTAAGCCCACCCGAGCTTGCTAGCGTTTCGTAGGCAAGAATGTTCGCGGACGGACCGAATCGGCTGGCCAGCCCGGGTTGCCGATTGAACAGCGCAGGACGCACCCGAGAGGACCCCAAGTGCGCGTGGTTGTGATGGGTTGCGGCCGGGTGGGCTCTTCGCTGGCCGACGCGCTCTCCCGGATCGGCCACGACGTGGCCGTCATCGACCGCGACAGCACCGCGTTCAACCGGCTGAGCCCCGAGTTCTCCGGCGAGCGGGTGCTGGGCCAGGGATTCGACCGGGACGTGCTGCTCAGCGCCGGCATCGAGGACGCCGACGCGTTCGCCGCGGTGTCGTCCGGGGACAACTCGAACATCATCTCGGCCCGGCTGGCCCGGGAGACGTTCGGCGTGCGGCGCGTCGTCGCCCGGATCTACGACGCCAAACGCGCCGAGGTTTACGAGCGCCTCGGCATTCCGACGATCGCCACGGTCCCGTGGACCACCGACCGGCTGCTCAACACGCTGACCCGGGAAAGCGAGACCGCCAAGTGGCGCGACCCGACCGGCACCGTCGCCGTGGCCGAGGTCGATCTGCACGAGGACTGGGTGGGGCACCGGGCCACCGACCTGGAGCAGGCCACCGGCGCCAGGGTCGCGTTCCTGATCCGGTTCGGCACCGGTGTGTTGCCCGAACCCAAGACCGTGATCCAGGCCGGCGACACGGTCTATATCGCGGCCATATCCGGCCGCGCCGCCGAGGCGGTCGCCATCGCGGCGCTGCCGCCCAGTGAGGACCTCGAGGCGGGACCGCGCAAATGAAAGTAGCTGTCGCCGGGGCCGGCGCCGTCGGCCGATCGGTCACCCGCGAGCTCGTGGCCAACGGCCACGACATCACCCTGATCGAGCGCAACCCCGAACACGTCGACATCGACGCCATCCCGGCAGCGCACTGGCGGCTCGGCGACGCCTGCGAACTGAGCCTGCTGCAGTCGGTTCACCTGGAGGGCTTCGACGTGGTGGTCGCCGCGACCGGCGACGACAAGGCCAACGTGGTGCTCAGCCTGCTGGCCAAGACCGAATTCGCGGTGCCGCGGGTGGTGGCCCGGGTCAACGATCCCCGCAACGAATGGCTGTTCACCGACGCCTGGGGCGTCGACGTGGCGGTGTCCACGCCGCGCATGCTGGCCTCGCTGATCGAGGAGGCCGTCGCCGTCGGTGATCTGGTGCGGCTCATGGAATTCCGCCGCGGTCAGGCCAACCTGGTGGAGATCACCCTGCCCGACGACACCCCGTGGGGCGGCAAGCCGGTGCGCCGGCTGCAGCTGCCGCGGGACGCCGCGCTGGTGACGATCCTGCGCGGCCCGCGCGTCATCGTGCCGGAGGCCGACGAGCCGCTCGAGGGTGGCGACGAGCTCCTGTTCGTCGCGGCCGCCGAGGCCGAAGAGGAGCTGCAGAAGCTGCTGCTGCCGGCCACCGAGGCGGCCGACTGATCAGTCGGCCGCCGTTTCGGCGCCCGCCTTCTCGCGGGCGGGCATCGCGCGCTGCGCGGCCCTGATCGCCGCGTAGGTCGCCAGCGCGGCCAGCAGCGTCAGCGGCCAGCCCATGCCGATGCGCGCCACGCCCAGCCAACCGGTCTGGTCGGCGTCGTAGAGGATCCGCTGGACCACGAACCGGGCGCCGAATACCAGCACCCAGCACAGCGAGGCGAAGTCGAACGCGTAGACGGCGCGGGGCACGTCGCGCCACGCCCGGTCGCGGCCGGTGGACCAGCTCCAGGCGTAGCCGACGAGCGGCCGGCGGATCAGCACCGACGCCGCGAACACCACGGCCCACAGCAACGACATCCAGATGCCCAGCAGGAAATAGCCCTTCGACTGCCCCACGGCGTAGGCGATCAGCGCGCACACGGCCACGCCGATGAACCCGGAGAACGCCGGCTGGGTGGACTCGCGGCGAAGCAGCCGCCACAGCAAGACGAGCGCGGCCGCGGCCAGCGCGGCGCCGATGGCGGGCAGCAGACCCGACAGGCCGGACACCACCACGAAGACCACCACGGGCAGCGACGAGTAGACGACGCCACTCACCCCGCCCACCTGTTCCAGCAGGCGTTCCTTCGGGTTGGTCACCGCTGAATTTCGTAGTGCGGGTTGTAGATCGCCTTGGTCCCGTTGTCCAGCTTGCCCAGCCGCCCGCGGACGCGCAGCGTGCGGCCCGAGTCGATGCCGGGAATGCGGCGCTGGCCCAACCACACCAGGGTGACGGTGTCGGTGCCGTCGAACAGTTCGGCGCGGACCCCGCCGGAACACCCCTTGCCGTTCGTCTCCACGCTGCGCAGCGTGCCGACCATGGTGACCTCCTGGCCACGCTCGCAGTCGATCGCGCGCTGCGCGCCGGTACTTGCGACTTCGTCGGACAATTCTTCGGAGTCGAGCTGCTCCGGGTCCTCCGTCAACCGACGGGTGAGCCGGCGCAAATATCCTTGGGCCCCCATGGCCACTCCTGACAGTGCTGTAAAAGCCTCGGTGCTTCCTCCATGCCAACGGACACCGTAGACCTCTTGGTTCCCCGGTGCCAATCGAATCAAACGGGAAGTTGGACCGGTGCGCACGGCCGGGCAATATCGAGGGATGGCGGTCGAGTTGCGGGGTGTCGCGACGGTGCTGCTGCCGGGCACCGGCTCCGACGACGACTACGTCTACCGGGCGTTTTCTCGCCCGCTGCGCGACGTCGGCGCGACGCTCATCGCGCCGCCGCCCCGGCCCGATCGGTTGATCGACGGCTACCTGTCCGCGTTGGACGACGCCGCGCGCGACGGCCCCATCGGGGTCGGCGGTGTCTCGATCGGCGCCGCGGTGGCGGCCGCGTGGGCGCTGGCCCATCCCGAGAGCACCGTGGCCGTCCTGGCGGCGCTGCCGGCCTGGGCCGGCGCCCCCGGCACCGCACCGGCGGCGCTGGCCGCGCGGCATTCGGCGTCCCAGTTGCGCGCCGACGGCCTGGCGGCGACGACGACGCAGATGCGCGCCTCCAGCCCGCCGTGGCTGGCCGACGAGCTGGCCCGATCCTGGCGCGCCCAATGGCCCCGATTGCCGGACGCCATGGAGGAGGCCGCCGCCTATGTCGCGCCCAGTTGCGCGGACCTGACCGGGCTGGTGCCACCGCTGGCGGTGGCGGCCGCCCTGGACGACCCGATCCATCCGCTGCAGGTGGCCGTCGACTGGGTCACCGCGGCACCGCGCGCGGCGCTGGTGACGGTGACGTTGGACCAGATCGGCGCGGACCCCGCCGCGCTGGGCGCGGCCTGCCTGGCCGCCCTCGCCGAGCTGTAGGGAGTCAACCGCCGGTCGTGGTGCGCAGCTGCTGCATGGCCGATCCCTCGGCGCTGCGGCGCGCGGCCGGCTCGTTCGGCGGCTGTTCCTGCGCCTGCTGCTGCTGCGCGGCCGCGGCCGCCCGCAGCTGTTCGGCCATCGGCTCGGGCAGCTGGACGGGCAACGGCGTGCGCACCGGCAGCGGCGTATCGCCACGGCGAACCACCGTGTCCGCCAACGCCGCTCGCGCCTCCTGCTCCAGCGCTGCCATCGTCTCGTGCGAGCCGTTGACGACGCAGCGGATCATCCAGCGGTAGCCGTCGACGCCGATGAACCGCACCACGCCGGTGGCGGCGCCGACCACCTCGCGGCCCCACGGGCCGTCCTTGATGCTGACCTTGGCCGAGTCGTTGCGCAGCGACTCGGCGAGCTCGCCGGCCACCTCCCGCCACAGGCCACCCGTCTTGGGCGCGGCGTATGCGGCGATCGTGAAACGACCGTTGGGCGTGACGACCCACACCGCGCTCGGCACCCCGGTCTCGGTCAGCTCGACCTGCAGTTGGCCGGCCTCCGGCATGGGAATCAGGACCGAACCGAGGTCGAGCCGCGCCAACTCGGCGACCGCGGGATCGTCGAAGTCGTCGATGTCGAACGGGCCCTCGAGCTCTTCGCCGTCCTCGCCGGCCGGCTCGGGGGGAGCCTGGGCCCCGACCTCGTCCGTGGGGTCGCCGCCGCCTTTGTCTGAGCGTCTACCGAATGCAGCCATCACAAACTCGCATGTCCTCCGGAGGAACCGTGACCACCATCGCCACGGGATGTTTCGGCCAGCCCGGCCTCGTCGAACGACGACACCTCGACCAGCTCGGCCAACTCGACGCGCTGCACCAGCAATTGGGCGATCCGGTCCCCCCGATGCACCACGATCGGCTCGACCGGATCGAGGTTGATCAACGCGACCTTGATCTCGCCGCGATAACCGGCGTCGATGGTGCCCGGGCTGTTCACGATCGAAAGCCCAACGCGCGCAGCCAATCCCGAACGCGGGTGCACCAGCCCCACCATCCCGAACGGGATGGCGACCGCGACCCCCGTTCGCACCAGGGCGCGCCGCCCCGGGTCCAGGGTGACGTCTTCGGCGCTGTAGAGGTCGACCCCGGCGTCGCCGTCGTGGGCGCGAGCGGGCAGCGGGAGTTCGGGGTCGAGGCGGACAACTTTGACTTGCAAGGCCAGACTGGTCGACACGGGGCCACAGACTACCCTTGACCGCGTGTCCTCTACGCGCGTCGCGCCGCACAGCGTGCGATATCGCGAACGGCTGTGGGTGCCGTGGTGGTGGTGGCCACTGGCTTTCGGGCTGGCCGCGCTGATCGCCTTCGAGGTCAACCTCGGTGTTCGCACCCTGCCCGACTGGCTGCCGTACGCAACGCTGTTCGTGGTGGCCGCGGGTGCGCTGCTGTGGCTGGGCCGGGTCGAGATCCGCGTCACCGAGGACTCGTCCGCGGCGGGCGGCGTGCAGCTGTGGGCCGCCGACGCGCACCTACCGGTCAACGTGATCGCCCGGTCCGCCGAGATAGCGCCGTCGGCGAAGTCGGCGGCTTTGGGCCGCCAGCTCGATCCGGCGGCCTACGTGCTGCACCGGGCGTGGATCGGCCCGATGGTGCTGGTGGTCCTCGATGACCCGGACGATCCCACGCCGTACTGGCTGGTGAGCTGCCGTCACCCGGAGCGGGTGCTGTCGGCGCTGACACGCTGAGCGCAGCTATCAGGCTGCGCAGTCGGTACAGATCATCACGCCGTTCTTCTCACTGGCGAGACGGCTGCGGTGTTGCACCAGAAAGCAGCTCGAGCAGGTGAACTCGTCGGCCTGCTTGGGGATGACGCGGACGGAGAGCTCTTCCCCGGAAAGGTCGGCCCCCGGCAACTCGAAAGATTCAGCTGATTCGGATTCGTCGACGTCGACCACGGCCGAGGCCGCCTCGTTGCGTCGCGCTTTGAGCTCCTCCAGCGAGTCTTCCGAGACATCGTCGGTCTCGGTGCGCCGCGGAGCGTCATAGTCGGTAGGCATATTCTCCCCTGCCCTATCCCCTCTAACAGGCCTCGTTTATCTCAAGCAACGCTTTGTACCAGCGTCGAACGCATCCACCAAACGATTCGTGCCCGTATCACGCCCCATTAACGTGTGAGTTACGTCACACACCCGGATTGACCCTTGCCTCGAGTCTCAAACGATGCATTTAGAGTGCACATGTGGTCGCACAAATTACCGAGGGTACCGCTTTCGACAAGCACGGTAGGCCATTTCGGCGGCGCAATCCCCGGCCCGCCATCGTGGTGCTCGCGCTCCTGGTGGTGGCCACCGGCGTGGTGTGGACGATGGCCCTGACGCGGCCGGCCAAGGTGCACGAGGCCGTGCTGTGCAACCCGCCGCCGCAGCCGGCCGGGTCGACGGCACCCCAGCTCGGCGAGCAGGTGTCGCGCAGCGCCATGGCCGACGTCACGCCCGCCAAACTCGCCGACACCAAGGTCCGGGTCCTCAACGCCAGCGGCCGCGGCGGCCAGGCCGGCGACGTCGCGGGCGCCATGAAGGACCTCGGCTTCGCGCAGCCCACCGCCGCCAACGACCCCGTCTACGCCGGCACCAGGCTGAACTGCCAGGGTCAGATCCGCTTCGGCACGGCCGGGCAGGCCACCGCGGCCGCCGTCTGGCTGGTGGCGCCGTGCACCGAGTTGTTCAACGACAACCGCGCCGACGATTCCGTCGACCTGGCCCTCGGCACGGAGTTCACCGCGCTGGCCCACAACGACGACGTCGACGCGGTGCTGGCCAGCCTCAAGCCCGGCGCCACCGAGCCGACTGATCCCACCCTGCTGCAAAAGATCCACGCCAGCAGCTGCTGAGGCGCTCAGTCCGGCAGCGGCTCGAGGCCGTCGAAGCGGTCCAGGGCCGCCAGCAGCTCGTCGGCGATCCCGGGCGCGGCGGCCACCACCAACCCGGCGCTGCCCGACGGGCCGTCCGGCTCGGTCACCAACACGCGGGCCCCGGCCTCGGACGCGATCAGCGCACCCGCGGCGCGGTCCCAGACCTGCAGCCCGTGCTCGTAGAAGGCGTCCAGCCGGCCGGCCGCGACCATGCACAGGTCCAGCGCCGCGGAACCGATGCGACGGACGTCGCGCACCACCGGCAGCAGCTGCGCCACCAACGCCGCCTGGCTCGCGCGGCGGCGCCGCGAGTAGCCAAAGCCGGTGCCCAGCAACGCCATCGACAAATCGTCGACCGCGGCGCACCGCAGCGATTCGGTCCCCCGCTCGTCGATGACGTGCGCGCCGAGCCCGGCCGCGGCCGAGTACACCCGGCCGGCGACGACGTCGGCGACCGCCCCCGCCACCGACACGCCGTCGATCTGGGCGCCCACCGACACCGCGTAGGCCGGGATGCCGTAGACGAAATTCACCGTGCCGTCGATGGGATCGAGCACCCAGGTGACCGCCCCGGCGGGACCGTTCGCGCCGTCGGCGGGCCCACCGCCCTCCTCGCCGAGTATCGGGTCACCGGGCCGCAGCTCGGCCAGCCGATCGCGCAGCAGCCGCTCGGTCTCGGTGTCGACCACGGTCACCGGATCGGTGGGGGTGGTCTTCGACCGCACGGCGCCGCTGCCCGCCGCGGACAAGCTCGCGGCCCGGCCGCCGAACACCTCGGCGCGGCGGCGCCGCACGAATTCTGCGGCCTCGGCGGCCAACTCTTCGGCCACCGAACGCAGCTGCGCGGGCTCGGCCTGCTTTTCGGGGGGGCGCGTCACGTAGTCCATCGCAGCACAGCCGCCACCGCCGCGCAGACCCGCCAACCGGCGTGGCCGCCCGGGCTAAGGTGGGCGGACAGGCCAATTCTCGCCGAGGAGTCTCGATGACCAGCACCGACTCGACCACGGACACGCCACCCACAACGCTCACCGGCAAGCCGCAACGGCGCGGGTTCGGCATCGACGTCGGCGGCAGCGGCATCAAGGGCGGCATCGTCGACATGGACACCGGGCTGTTGATCGGCGAACGGATCAAGCTGTTGACCCCGCAGCCGGCGACGCCGTCGGCCGTCGCCAAGACCATCGCCGAGGTGGTCCACGGGTTCGGCTGGACCGGCCCCCTGGGGGTGACCTATCCCGGCGTCGTCACCCACGGCGTCGTGCAGACCGCCGCCAACGTCGACAAGGCCTGGATCGGGACCAACGCGCGCGACGTCATCAGCGCCGAACTGGACGGCCAGGAGGTCGTGATCCTCAACGACGCCGACGCGGCCGGGCTCGCCGAGGAACACTACGGCGCGGGCAGGAACCAGTCGGGCCTGGTGGTGCTGCTGACGTTCGGCACCGGGATCGGCTCGGCGGTCATCCACAACGGGACGCTGATCCCCAACACCGAGTTCGGGCATCTCGAAGTGGGTGGCAAAGAGGCCGAGCAGCGGGCGGCGTCGTCGGTCAAGGAGCGCAACGGCTGGAGCTACGAAAAGTGGGCCACGCAGGTCACCCGGGTGCTGGTGGCCATCGAGAACGCGATCTGGCCGGACCTGTTCATCGCGGGCGGTGGCATCAGCCGCAAGGCCGACAAGTGGCTGCCGCTGCTGCAGAACCGCACCCCGGTGGTGGCCGCCGCGCTGCAGAACACCGCGGGCATCGTGGGCGCGGCGATGGCGGCCACTTCGGATGTGACTCACTGAATTTTGGCCGGTAGGCGGGTACAAGCGGCCGCTGTCGTTACAATGGTGCTCGGCGACCGCCCAGAACAAAGCGTGCAACCACACGCACGCCGATATCAACGCCGACATTCGACATAGCAGACACTTTCGGTTTCCCATGCCCATACCCACCGAAAGTGCGTCCAAACGAAGGGGTGTAAGTGGCAGCGAGCAAGGCAAGTGCGGCAACCGACGAGCCGGTGAAACGCACCGCCACGAAGTCTCCGTCGTCCCCCGCTAAGCGATCGGCAGCGAAGGCCGCCAACGGCGCCGCCCCGGCGAAACGGGCCACCAAGACTGCGCCGCGGGCCACCAAGCCCACCAAGGGGCACGAGGCTTCGGCTCCCGGCGCGGCCGGCGAGGCCCCGAAGAAGACCCGCTCCGCCGCCAAGGCGGCCGCCAAGGCGCCGTCCGCCCGCGGCGCGAAGGCCGCCGCCAAAGCCGCTCCCGACGAGGCCGACGCCAACCTGGAGGTCCTCGACACCGACGGAGCGGTCGAGGATCTCGACGCCGAACCCGACCTCGACGGTGAGCCCGTCGAAGATCTCGACATCGACGCCGAGGACCTCAACCTCGACGACCTGGAAGAAGACGTCGCCGCCGAAGGCGAGGACCCCGAACTCGAGGCGGCCGAGGACGGCGAGGACGACGCGGCCGCGGCGCCCGCCGCCAAGACCGCCAAGGCCGCCGAAGAGGACGAGGATATCGCCGAGCCCTCCGAAAAGGACAAGGCGTCGGGCGATTTCGTCTGGGACGAGGACGAATCCGAGGCGCTGCGGCAGGCCCGCAAGGACGCGGAACTCACCGCGTCCGCGGACTCCGTTCGCGCGTACCTCAAGCAGATCGGCAAGGTCGCGCTGCTCAACGCCGAGGAAGAGGTCGAGCTCGCGAAGCGGATCGAAGCCGGCCTGTACGCCACCCAGCTGATGACCGAGCACGCCGAGCGCGGCGACAAGCTGCCCGCCGCCCAGCGCCGCGACATGATGTGGATCTGCCGCGACGGCGACCGCGCCAAGAACCATCTGTTGGAAGCCAACCTGCGCCTGGTGGTTTCGCTGGCCAAGCGCTACACGGGCCGCGGCATGGCGTTCCTCGACCTGATCCAGGAGGGCAACCTCGGCCTGATCCGGGCGGTCGAGAAGTTCGACTACACAAAGGGATACAAGTTCTCCACCTACGCCACCTGGTGGATCCGTCAGGCCATCACGAGGGCCATGGCCGACCAGGCGCGCACCATCCGCATCCCGGTGCACATGGTCGAGGTGATCAACAAGCTGGGCCGCATCCAGCGCGAGCTGCTTCAGGATCTGGGCCGCGAGCCCACGCCCGAGGAGCTGGCCAAGGAGATGGACATCACGCCCGAGAAGGTGCTCGAGATCCAGCAGTACGCGCGCGAGCCCATCTCCCTGGACCAGACCATCGGCGACGAGGGCGACAGCCAGCTCGGCGACTTCATCGAGGACAGCGAAGCGGTGGTGGCCGTCGACGCGGTGTCGTTCACCCTGCTGCAGGACCAGCTGCAGTCCGTGCTGGAGACGCTGTCTGAGCGCGAAGCCGGCGTCGTACGGCTGCGCTTCGGCCTCACCGACGGCCAGCCCCGCACCCTCGACGAGATCGGGCAGGTGTACGGCGTGACCCGCGAGCGCATCCGCCAGATCGAGTCCAAGACGATGTCGAAGCTGCGCCACCCCAGCCGTTCGCAGGTGTTGCGCGACTACCTCGACTGAGTGACACTCCGGTTGACTACGCCGACCAGACGTGAGTTCCCGCCAGATTGCTCGATTCCTTGGTGCCGCAGTCCTAACCACGGCATCTGTCAGCATTCCTTCCGCCGCAACCGCAGCCCCATGCCCCGACATAGAGGTGGTCTTCGCCCGCGGCAGCGATCAGCAGCCTGGCGTTGGCTGGGAAGGGCAGGGATTTGTCGATTCGCTGCAGCCGCAGGTCGGCGGGAGGTCCGTCGGGGTGTATCCGGTCAATTACCCCGCGCGGGGCAATGATTTGGCCAACTCCGCCTCCGCCGGCGCCATAGATGCGCGCGCCCATGTCGAGTACATGGCGGCGAACTGTCCGAACACCAAGATGGTGCTCGGTGGATATTCGCTGGGCGCGGTAGTGATCGATCTCATCACCGCAGCCGGTGTGCCGCCTCAGGGCTTCATCCCCGCGCCGATGCCGCCGGAGGTCGCTGACCACGTTGCCGCGGTCGCCCTCTTCGGAAATCCGTGGGTCAAATCGCCGGGGGCGCCGCTGGCCGACAACAGCCCGCTGTATGGGGCTAAGACCATCGACTTGTGCAATCCTGGGGATCCGATTTGCTCCGACGGACGGAATACGTCGGCGCACAATCACTATGTGCAGTCCGGGATGGTCGATCAGGCCGCGACCTTCGCCGCAAGCCGGCTCTAGCCGAACGCGGACCGGCTCCATTCGCGCTGCGCGAATAACGGCCGCCGATCCCACACCGGCATCGGCGGAAACACCCATCGACGCCTACGCGTTCACAACCTCCCCACGAAGAACACCTAGTGCGCGACTACCTCGACTGACCCGCTGGGGTCGTAGTACAGCTCCTGGCGGGCGATCCGGCCGTCGCGATAGCGGTAGATCACGACGTACGTCGAGCGCAGGCGTTGCCCACCGTGGGCCCAGTCGAATTGGACGCGCACGAACGCCGCGTCCGCACCGGGTGTGATGGCGTATTCCGCCGCTTCGTAGCGGATTTGGGCGCAGTCCGCGATGGTGAGCGCGATGAACTCGAGCGCGCGCTCGACGCCGTCGATGCGGACAGGCCAATCGAACAGCCGCGCCGTCGGGCTCACGTACACCACGTCGGGCTGATAGAGGTGCCGCGCGACCGCCGGGTCGCCGGCCGCGAAAGCCCTCGCGAAGCACGCCTCCTGCGCTACGAGCGCGTCCTGCGAGATGCCGCGCGCCGTCATCGGAGCGCCCCGAGCACCTGGACGGTCGCGCCGGAGGAACATACCCGGTCGTGGACCTCGACGGCGGCGGCGAGCATCCCTTTTGGGACGTCGAACGCGCACGTGACGCGAGCCTGCTTGCCGGGATTGATTTCGATCGTGTCTTCGCCGCCGCCGGCGGTCACGGCGTCGTCGTAGGTCTTGCCCGCCAGGTCGTTGAGCTCTTCGTTCTGGCAATACATGGCTCGCAGCTCGTCGCCGATGTTGCGGACAGTGATGTCGACGAGCACGAAAGCGCCTTGCGCGGTGTGGATTCCGATGCCTGGTGTGCCGACGTTGACCCGGTGCACGGTGAACGCGAACTTCCCATCGCGGACCTCATGGTTCAACGAGACGGTCGGAAACGAACCTTCTGCCGGGCTGTGACAGCCGGTCACCGCGGTCGTCACCGCCAGTACAGCGACAGCGCGCGAGGGCACGGGTGCGGGTGTTTTGCCCACAGAGCACTCCTACCACCGCCGGCTTCCCGCCACAATGGTTGCCGGGCAAGTGAAGTCGTGCGCTGCGGTCGTACTATGATCCCATGCCGGCAAACCGCACTCTGATCTCCTCCGGCTCCGACTTCGAGTCGGCGGTCGGTTATTCGCGCGCGGTGCGGATCGGCCCGCACGTGGCGGTGGCCGGAACGACCGGCGCCGGACCCGCCGGCGATATCGCCGCGCAGACGCGAGATGCGTTGCGGCGCATCGACATCGCGCTTCAGCAGGCCGGCGCGGCGCTCACCGACGTGGTGCGCACCCGCATGTACGTGACCGACATCTCCCGCTGGCGTGAGGTCGCCGCGGTGCACGCGCAGGTCTTCGGCGGCATACGGCCGGTGGCGACCATGGTGGAGGTTTCCGCACTGATCGCGCCCGAGTTGCTGGTGGAGATCGAGGTCGACGCCTACGTGGCGGAACCCGGCTCCGGAGGAAACACGCCATCGGGACCCGGCGGATAGGCGGTGACGTCGATCACAGCGTCGGCCGGCAGCGGGCCGTACAGATGCGGGAACAGCATCGAGTCCGGATCCGTTGCCACTCCGGGTTCCCAGCGCACGGGCGAGTCCAGTCGGGCCGGATCGATGTGCAACAGGACCAGATCGTCGCGGCCCCGGTAGAGCCGGTTGGCCGGCAGGTGCACCTGCTCGGGCGTCGACAGATGGATGAATCCGGCGCCGGCGTCCGGGTGAATTCCGCCGCGATCACGGGCGCGGGACCACTCCTGGCGGCCGCACAGGTGCACCAAAAGGCCGGGGGTGAGGGCCACAGCGCTCACCTTAAACGGGCACGTCGGCAAAACCGCGGTGGCTCGTGAGAAACGACACACCCGATAACGATCGGGGAACAAGGCGAAAACGCCATACGTCTGAGACAGTGAATGTACGAGAACGGAGAAGCCATGAATGCAACTCTGACCAGTCCCGAGCTGACCAGAGCGGACCGCTGCGATCGTTGCGGCGCCGCGGCTCGAGTCCGCGCCAAGCTGCCTTCTGGGCTTGAGCTTCTCTTCTGCCAGCACCACGCAAACCAGCACGAGGCCAAGCTGGCCGAGCAGGACGCCGTGCTGGAGGTCAGCGCGAGCTAGTCCCGCGGAACTCACCCATCGGCAATGTGGGCGGTGCGGGCAGCCATCGGTAATGCTGGACGGGTATGAGCGATCAGGTCGCAAAGCCGTCCCGCCACCACATCTGGCGAATCAGTCTGAGGACCCTGGCTAAAAGCTGGGACGACTCGATTTTCTCCGAGTCGGCGCAGGCCGGATTCTGGTCGGCGCTGTCCCTGCCGCCGCTGCTGCTGGGGCTGTTGGGGACCCTGGCCTACGTGGCGCCGCTGTTCGGGCCGGACATGTTGCCCACCATCGAACATCGGGTGATCTCGACGGCGCACAGCGTGTTCTCCCCCAGCGTGGTCAACGAGATCATCGAGCCGAGCATCCGGGATATCGCCAACAACGCCCGCGGAGAGGTGGTTTCGCTGGGTTTTCTGATCTCGCTGTGGGCGGGGTCATCGGCGATCTCGGCGTTCGTCGATTCCGTCGTCGAGGCGCACGACCAGACGCCGTTGCGGCATCCCGTGCGCCAGCGGCTGTTCGCGCTGTTCCTGTACGTGGTCGGGTTGCTGGTGGTGGTGGTGACCGCCCCGCTGGTGGTGCTGGGCCCGCGCAAGATCTCCGAACACATCCCCGTCGGCCTCGCCAACGTGCTGCGTTACGGGTACTACCCGGCGCTGATCCTGGGCCTGATGGTGGGGGTGATGATCCTGTACCGGGTGTCGCTGCCCGTGCCGCTGCCGTCGCATCGCCTGATCTTCGGCGCGGTCCTGGCCACGGCGGTCTTCGTGATCGCCACCCTGGGCCTGCGGATCTACCTGAGGTGGATCACCAGCACCGGCTACACCTATGGCGCGCTGTCCACGCCCATCGCGTTCCTGTTGTTCGCCTTTTTCGGCGGTTTCGCGATCATGATCGGCGCCGAGCTCAATGCCGCCATCCAGGAGGAGTTCCCGGCACCGAAGACGCACGCCCACCGGCTGCGCAACTGGGTGCTGGCGCGGACGCGGGGCCGCAAGCAGACGGTCGAATCGCCGCCGAGCGGCGTGATCAGTCCCTCTTGAGCCGCTCGTAGATCCGCTTGCAGTCCGGGCACACCGGCGAGCCCGGTTTCGCCGCCCGGGTGACCGGAAACACCTCGCCGCACAGCGCCACCACATGGCTGCCCATGACCGCACTCTCGGCGATCTTGTCCTTCTTCACGTAATGGAAGTACTTCGGGGTATCGCTGCCGGTCCCGTCGTCGACGCGTTCGTCGGTTTCGGTGCGTTCGATCGTCTGGGTACGCATGCCTCACATTGTGCCTCCTGACTCGCCATTACCGGAACGGATCTGTTGTGGGAGAGTGGAGGTATGAAGCACGGCGAACAGCTAGGCTTCGACGGCTTTGACGACACCGGCCGCCCGGTCCTGATCACCACCGCCGCCCCCTCGTACGAGGAGGAGCATCGCGCGCGGGTGCGTAAGTACCTGACGCTGATGGCGTTTCGGATTCCGGCGCTGATCCTGGCGGCCGTCGCGTACGGCGCCTGGCACAACGGTCTGATCTCCCTGGCGATCGTCGCGGTCTCGGTGCCCTTGCCCTGGATGGCGGTGCTGATCGCCAACGACCGGCCGCCTCGCCGCTCCGACGAACCGCGGCGCTTCGACGAGGCCCGCCGGCGGACTCCCCTGTTCCCCCGCGCCGAACAGCGGGCGCTCGAACCGCGGCGGGCGCCCGGCACGCAAGCTCACACGCCGACCTGGGAGCAGCACGACCCCGGTTCCCGGTAACCGGCCGCCGCGCGCACTTCTCAGGACATTCTCAGGTCGTCGGCACATTTCTGCACGTCAAGGCGTGTGAGATCGCGGCGGGGCGGGAACTCCCAGGCTGGGTCCGTCGTTGAACCACATGACAGTACAAAGCCGAACGGGAGGTCGCTATGGCGAATGCCGGCACAAGCAGGATCGACGGCGATCTGGACGCTCAAAGCCCCGCAGCGGACCTGGTGCGCGTATACCTCAATGGCATCGGTAAGACCGCCCTGCTCAACGCGGCAGGCGAAGTCGAGCTGGCCAAGCGCATCGAGGCGGGCCTGTACGCCGAGCACCTGCTGGAGACCCGGAAGCGCCTCGGCGAGAACCGCAAACGCGATCTCGAGGCCGTCGTGCGCGACGGCGAGGCCGCCCGCCGCCACCTGCTGGAAGCGAACCTGCGCCTGGTGGTTTCGCTGGCCAAGCGCTACACGGGCCGCGGCATGCCGCTGCTGGACCTCATCCAGGAGGGCAACCTCGGCCTGATCCGCGCGATGGAGAAGTTCGACTACACAAAGGGTTTCAAGTTCTCCACGTACGCGACGTGGTGGATCCGTCAGGCCATCACCCGCGGCATGGCCGATCAGAGCCGCACGATCCGGCTGCCTGTCCACCTGGTCGAGCAGGTCAACAAGCTGGCGCGGATCAAGCGCGAGATGCACCAGAACCTGGGACGTGAGGCCACCGACGAGGAGCTGGCCGCCGAGTCCGGCATCCCGATCGAGAAGATCAACGACCTGCTCGAGCACAGCCGCGACCCGGTGAGCCTGGACATGCCCGTCGGCTCCGAGGAAGAGGCCCCGCTGGGCGACTTCATCGAGGACGCCGAGGCCATGTCCGCGGAGAACGCGGTGATCGCCGAGCTGCTGCACACCGACATCCGCAGCGTCCTGGCCACTCTCGACGAGCGCGAGCACCAGGTGATCCGGCTGCGCTTCGGCCTGGACGACGGGCAGCCGCGCACGCTGGACCAGATCGGCAAGCTGTTCGGGCTGTCCCGCGAGCGCGTCCGCCAGATCGAGCGCGACGTGATGTCCAAGCTCCGCAACGGCGAGCGCGCCGATCGGCTGCGGTCGTACGCGAGCTGAGGCCCGCGCCCAGAAGCAAGTAGCAAGACGGTATGCCCGCTGCGTCACACGCGGCGGGCATACTGCTTGCCGGGGAGGCGTTGCACCCATTCGCGCAGCTTGCCAAGTAGACTCGGCGTCAATGGAGGGTGCTGGATGAACGAGCTGGTCGATACCACCGAGATGTACCTGCGAACCATCTACGACCTCGAGGAAGAGGGCGTGACGCCGCTGCGCGCCCGGATCGCCGAACGTCTCGAGCAGAGCGGTCCCACCGTCAGCCAGACGGTGTCCCGGATGGAGCGCGACGGGCTGGTCCACGTCGCCGGCGACCGCCACCTGGAGCTCACCGACAAGGGCCGCGCGCTGGCCGTCGCCGTCATGCGCAAGCACCGCCTGGCCGAGCGACTGCTCGTCGACGTGATCGGGGTGCCGTGGGAAGAGGTGCACGCCGAGGCCTGCCGGTGGGAGCACGTGATGAGCGAGGATGTCGAACGCCGGTTGGTGAAGGTGCTCAACAACCCCACCACCTCCCCGTTCGGCAACCCGATCCCCGGCCTGTTGGACCTCGGCGTCGGCCCGGATTCCGGCTCCGACGAGGCCAACCTGGTCCGCCTGACGGAGCTGCCCGCCGGATCGCCGGTCGCGGTGGTCGTCCGGCAGCTCACCGAACACGTCCAGGGGGACATCGACCTGATCACCCGCCTCAAGGACGCCGGCGTCGTGCCCAACGCGCGGGTGACCGTCGAGACCAGCCCGGGCGGGGGCGGGGTCACCATCCTGATTCCGGGCCACGAGAACGTCACCCTGCCGCACGAGATGGCCCACGCCGTCAAGGTCGAAAAGGTCTGAGCCACCCCGGCCCGGCGGCGACCCGCTTCCCCCGGCTGCGCCGCGCTCGCGCTCGCCACTACCCCGCCCGGCGGCCGAACGCCCGTCGCGGCGGCAACCGCACCCCCAGCCGCTTGGCCAGCCGATAGCCGGTGACCGCCAATTCCCGGATACTCTCCGGTCGCACACCCGACTGCAACGCCTGGTCCAGCATCCCGGCCATCCGATGGCCGGGGTCGCAGCGCAGCGCGGCGTCCAGCGACACGCCGGCGAGCGGTCCGTCCCCGCGGGCGTACGCGCTGAACGCGAGCAACACCAGCGCCTCCACCCGCCACGGCGCGGGCAGCGAACGTGCCAGCAGCGCCCACAGCGACTCCGCGTCGCCGGCGCGCTCACCGACCGCCAGCGCGTACAGGGTGTCGCGCACCTGCACGTCGGTCAGGGCGCAGCCCAGCGCCGCGAGCTCGGCGCCGGACGGCGTCTCGCCGCCCGCGACGCGCGCGGCGGCGGCCAGCGCGTGCCGCACGTCGCGGCGGGCGCAACCCGCCGGATCGGCGCGCTGCGCCGCCTCCCGCTTGGCCGCCCGCCGCCGCAGCGCGTCGGCCAAGCCGGCGCTGCGCGCCGCGTCGACCGCGATCACGGCCTGCAGCTCGGCGCGCCGTCGGTAGAGCCGCCTGCCGTCCAGCACCGCCGCGGCGGCCAGCGGCGACGCCGAGGGGTCGTCGATCGCGCCGCCGGCGCCGCAGCCGTCCACGCAATGCCACCGGCCGCCCCGCTCGACCCGGTCCACCACATGCGCGGCCCACAGCCGAATGTCGTGCTGCGCCAACGCCTCTGCGAGCGCGGCGCACAGCTGCCGGTGTTCGTCGTTGCACCCCGGGCAGTGCGCCCCGTCGGCGTCGACGATCACCGCGATCGCGGCCTCGGGTTCGGCGGCGGCGGCGATCTCGGCGAGATGCCCCACCCGGTCGGCGACGTCCTCGGACAGGTCGACCCGCATCACGCATCCCAGGCCGCCGCCGTCCAGCGACACCAACACCAGTGAATTCTCCGGAACGAAGCCGAGAACGGCCGGTAGCGCCGCGATCAGCGCGCCGGGGCGGTTGAGTTCGAAATCAGCTCGATGCGTCGTCATGGGCACCAACGCTGACGCCCGGCACCGTCAGGCCGTGCGCCCGCGCCGCGGGCGGGCGGCTCGTCTGTGGAGAAAGTCTGGACTGTGGGCCTTATCGTCTATCCATGGGTTCGATGCAGGAGTACGACATGGTCGTCATCGGTTCGGGACCGGGCGGCCAGAAGGCCGCCATCGCCTCGGCCAAGTTGGGCAAGTCCGTCGCCATCATTGAACGCGGCCGGATGCTCGGCGGCGTGTGCGTCAACACGGGGACCATCCCGTCAAAGACGTTGCGGGAGGCGGTGCTTTACCTCACCGGGATGAACCAGCGCGAGCTGTACGGGGCCAGCTACCGCGTCAAGGACAGGATCACGCCGGGCGACCTGCTGGCGCGGACCCAGCACGTGATCGGCAAGGAAGTCGACGTGGTGCGCAACCAGCTGATGCGCAACCGGATCGACCTGCTGGTCGGGCACGGCCGCTTCGTCGACCCGCACACCGTCGTCGTCGAGGACCCGGGCCGCCGCGAGATGACCACCGTCAGCGGCGAATACATCGTCATCGCCACCGGCACCAGGCCGGCGCGGCCGTCCGGTGTCGAGTTCGACGAGGAACGCGTGCTGGACTCCGACGGGATCCTCGATCTCAAGACGCTGCCGGCCTCGATGGTCGTCGTGGGCGCCGGGGTGATCGGCATCGAGTACGCCTCCATGTTCGCCGCGCTGGGCACCAAGGTGACCGTGGTGGAAAAGCGGGACGACATGCTGGACTTCTGCGACCCCGAGGTCGTGGAGGCCCTGAAGTTCCACCTGCGCGACCTGGCGGTGACGTTCCGGTTCGGCGAGGAGGTGACCGCCGTCGACGTCGGCTCCGCCGGCACCGTCACCACCCTGGCCAGCGGCAAGCAGATCCCGGCCGAAACGGTCATGTACTCCGCGGGACGCCAGGGGCAAACCGATCACCTCGACCTGCACAACGCCGGCCTCGAGGTGGAGGGCCGCGGGCGGATCTGGGTGGACGAGAAGTTCCAGACCAAGGTGGAGCACATCTACGCCGTCGGCGACGTGATCGGCTTCCCGGCGCTGGCCGCGACCTCGATGGAGCAGGGCCGCCTGGCCGCCTACCACGCGTTCGGGGAGGCGTGCGAGGGCATCACCGACCTGCAGCCGATCGGCATCTACTCGATCCCGGAGATCTCCTATGTCGGGGCCACCGAGGTGGAGCTGACGAAGAACTCGGTGCCCTACGAGGTGGGGGTGGCGCGGTACAAGGAGCTGGCCCGCGGCCAGATCGCCGGCGACTCCTACGGGATGCTCAAGCTGCTGGTGTCCACCGAGGATCGCAAGCTGCTCGGGGTGCACATCTTCGGCACCAGCGCCACCGAGATGGTGCACATCGGGCAGGCCGTGATGGGTTGCGGCGGCACGGTGGACTACCTGGTGGACGCGGTGTTCAACTATCCGACCTTCTCCGAGGCCTACAAGGTCGCCGCGCTGGACGTGACGAACAAGATGCGGGCGCTGTCGCAGTTCCGCCGCTGAGCGCGCACTGTCCCTAGCAGCTGTCGTCGAGGTCGTTGGGCACCGGGTCGCCGGGACCGCCGGCCTCGGCGCGGGCCAGCAGTTGCGCGGTCTGGACGTCGAACGGCGCCGAGTACGAGACGTTGGCCGCGCACCCGCCGCGCTCGAATCCGCCGATCACCCCGGTCAGCGTGGTGCCGCTGACCCACGGCGCGCCGCTGGTGCCGTCCACCAGCCCCTCGCACACCAGCGAGGGAAACCCGTTGTCGTTGACCGACGTGATGGCCTGGCAGCCGATGGGCGAGCCGCCCACCCCGGCCGCGTACCCCAGCACGGTGACGTGACTGCCCGGCGGGGGCGCGGTGCCCAGCGTCAGCGCCAAGCCGACGCGCGACTCGACCGAACCGCCCGTGTCGTTGCTCACCCGCGCGATCGCGTAGTCCGCGTGCGGGTCCTTGCCCGCGGTCCAGCGCGGGTCGAGGTAGACCGCGTCGGCCTTCCACATGTCGCCCGGAGCGGGCGCGGCGTCACCGACGAAGCCCGGGACGAAGGTGATCTTGGCCGCCCCCGCCAGGCAGTGCGCCGCGGTCATCACCAGGTTTCCGCCCGCCGAATGCAGGACGGCACCCGTGCAGACGTGCAGCGGGCCGTCGTTGATGAAGATCGCCCCGACGCGCCGGTCCGGGTCGACGGGACGAGCGACCGCCCGCTGCTGCGGCTGGCTGAGCCGCTGCACCGGCGCGGTGGCCACGTCGGCCGAGACGACGGGGCGCGCGGCATGGTCGGCGGGCCTGGTGCACGACGTCAGAAACGTCACCAGGCCGACCCCCGAGCACAGCAACACCGTCGATATGCGCATTTGGTGTCCATCATGCCTGACCATGGGGTGGCGGGCAGCGTCGAACCCGCCGGAAAGGTTGCCGCCGGAGTTGGGGTGCCCGTCGATTCGGGGGACACTTGTTAGGGCACCCTGGAGTGATTCCCGAGAGGAGGGAGCCCGATGGCTCGCCATCACAGCGCGGACGACGACGACTATCAGCCCGGGCAGCCCGGCATGTACGAGCTGGAATTCCCGGCGCCCCAGTTGTCGACGGCCGACGGCCAGGGCCCCGTTCTGGTGCACGCCCTGGAGGGCTTCTCCGACGCGGGTCACGCGATCAGGCTGGCCGCCACCCACCTGCGGGCGGCGCTGGACGCCGAGCTGGTGGCGTCGTTCGCGATCGACGAATTGCTGGATTACCGCTCGCGGCGGCCGTTGATGACCTTCAAGACCGATCACTTCACCCACTACGACGACCCGGAGCTGAGCCTCTACGCGCTGCGCGACAGCGTCGGCACCCCGTTTCTGTTGCTGGCCGGCATGGAGCCGGACCTGAAGTGGGAGCGGTTCATCACCGCGGTGCGCCTGCTGGCCGAGCGCCTGGGCGTACGGCGAACGATCGGCCTCGGCACCGTCCCGATGGCCGTCCCGCACACCCGGCCGATCACGCTGACGGCGCATTCCAACAATAAGGAGCTGATCTCCGACTTCCAGCCCTGGATCTCGGAGATCCAGGTGCCGGGCAGCGCGTCCAACCTGCTGGAATACCGCATGGCCCAACACGGTCACGAGGTCGTCGGCTTCACCGTGCACGTCCCGCACTACCTCACCCAGACCGACTACCCCGCGGCCGCGCAGGCGCTGCTCGAGCAGGTGGCCAAGAGCGGGTCGCTCGAGCTGCCGCTGTCGGCGCTGACCGAGGCCGCCGAGGAGATCCGGGCCAAAATCGACGAACAGGTCCAGGCCAGCGCCGAGGTGGCTCAAGTGGTGGCCGCGCTCGAGCGACAGTACGATGCCTTCATCGACGCTCAGGAGAACAGGTCGTTACTAACGAACGACGAGGACCTGCCTAGCGGCGACGAGCTTGGTGCCGAGTTCGAGCGATTCCTTGCCCAGCAGGCAGAGAAGAAGAACGACGACGACCAGACTTGAGCCTCTTCAAAACGCCCATAGCCCGGGCCGACACCAAGGTTGGCGAGATGACCGAGCGGAAGCGCAAGAGCAACCTTCGCCCGGTGCGCGAGGTGACGGCCCCCACGCTCGAGTTCCGCACCATCCACGGCTACAAGCGGGCCTACCGGATCGCCGGCTCGGGGCCGGCGATCCTGCTGATCCACGGCATCGGCGACAACTCCACCACGTGGAATGCCGTACAGGCCAAGCTCGCCCAGCGGTTCACGGTCATCGCGCCCGACCTGCTCGGCCACGGCAAATCCGATAAACCGCGCGCCGACTACTCGGTGGCCGCGTACGCCAACGGCATGCGTGACCTGCTGTCCGTGCTCGACATCGAGCGGGTGACGATCATCGGCCATTCGCTGGGCGGCGGGGTGGCCATGCAATTCGCCTACCAGTTCCCGCACATTGTCGAGCGGCTGATTCTCGTCGCCGCGGGCGGCGTCACCAAGGACGTCAACGTCGTCTTCCGGCTGGCCTCGCTGCCGATGGGCAGCGAGGCGCTGGCGTTGCTGCGGCTGCCGCTGGTGCTGCCCGCGGTACAGCTGGCGGGGCGGCTGGCGGGCCTGGCGATCGGGTCGACCGGCCTGGGCCGCGACCTGCCCAACGTGCTGCGCATCCTCGACGACCTGCCGGAGCCGACGGCCTCCGCGGCGTTCAGCCGGACCCTGCGCGCGGTGGTGGACTGGCGGGGCCAGATCGTCACCATGCTGGACCGATGTTATCTGACCGAGGCCATCCCGGTGCAGATCGTCTGGGGGACAAAGGATGTGGTGGTCCCGGTCCGGCACGCGTGGATGGCACACGCCGCGATGCCCGGCTCCCGCCTGGAGATCTTTCAGAACTCGGGCCACTTCCCGTTCCACGACGACCCCGCCCGCTTCATCGACATCGTCCAGCGCTTCATCGACAGCACCGCCCCCGCCGAATACGACCAGGCCGCACTGCGCGGCCTGCTGCGCACCGGGGGCGGCGAGAAGACCGTCACCGGCCCGGCCGACACCCGCGTCGCCGTGTTGAACGCCATGGGATCCGACGAGCGCAGCGCCACCTGACAATTGCGTTGACCCGGCTCGTACAGTCGGGTCATGGGTATCGATGTGACGGTGGTGCGTGTGTTCACCGATCCGGAGGGGAATTTCGGCAATCCGCTCGGCGTGGTCGACGCGAGCCAGGTCGGCGGCCCGGACCGGCAGCGGCTGGCGACCCGATTGGGTTACAGCGAAACGGTTTTCATCGATATCCCGGCCGCCGGCGCGACCACCGCGCAGGCGAGGATCTACACCCCCCGCACGGAGCTTCCGTTCGCCGGTCACCCGACCGTCGGCGCGGCGTGGTGGCTGCGCGAAAACGGCCGGCCGATCAAAACGCTGCAGGTGCCGGCGGGCCTGGTCCAGGTGAGCTATCCGGGCGAACTGACGCGAATCAGCGCCCGCTCGGAGTGGGCCCCGGAATTGGCCATTCACGAATTCGGTTCCGCCGACGACGTTTTGGCCGCCGACCCGGCCGACTTTCCCGTCGACGTCGCGCACTACCTGTGGGCCTGGGTCGATCGGCCGGCCGGCTCGGTGCGTGCGCGGGGGTTTTTCGCAAACCTCGGCGTGCCGGAGGACGAGGCGACCGGCTCGGCGGCGATGCGGATCACCGACTACCTCAGCCGCGACCTGCACATCACGCAGGGCAAGGGGTCGGTCATCGACACCACGTGGAACGCCGAGGGGTGGGTGGGCGTGGCGGGGCGCGTCGTCAACGACGGTGTCCGGCAGGTCGACTGAGCGACTCAGACCCGGCGGTGCAGCACCGCGTCGAGGTGATCCTGTAAGGGCTGCCCCACCGCGCCCATGCGCACCTTGTAGGACAGCTCGTCGCCGTCGATGCGCAGCGACCGGCCAAGCGCCGTAACCTCTTTGGCGGTCGGGGTCAGGCCGATTGTCCCGCCGGAACCCGTCGACAGCTCGACGTCGATGCGGTCGCCGGTCACCGAATAGGTGCCCACCTCGATTTCGGTGATGCCGCTCGGGTGGGCCAGCACCAGCTCGACCTCGCCCGGCCGCGGCGCCCGCAGATATCCCGTCTCGGCGTGCAGCGGCTTGCCGTCGGTGACCGCCTTGGTCTTTTGCGAATAAGCCAGAAACGGCTTGCCCACATGGGAGAACACGACTTCCTCGAAATAGTCGAAGGGCTGGATCGTCGGGTACTTGCCCGAGCCCCGACCGGCCCAGGTCCCCAACAACGGCGCCAGCGCCTCCAGATCGGGGTGCAGATCGGGCGGCATAACGACAGCCTAGCGAGCGGCCGGCTCCGGATCCGTCGACAGTTTGCGGTGCGCGCGCAGCGCCTCGATCTCGCGCTCGAAATCCTCCGCGGACGAGAACGACCGGTACACCGACGCGAACCGCAGGTACGCCACCTCGTCCAGATCGCGCAACGGGCCCAGGATGGCCAGGCCGACCTCGTGGCTGGGCACCTCCGGCGACCCCGCGGCGCGCACGGTGTCTTCCACCTGCTGGGCAAGCAGATTCAGCGCGTCGTCGTCGACCTGGCGGCCCTGACATGCCCGACGGACCCCGCTGATGACCTTTTCCCGGCTGAAGGGCTCGGTGACGCCGCTGCGTTTGACCACGGCCAGCACCGCGGTTTCGACGGTGGTGAAACGTCGCCCGCACTCGGGGCAGGACCGGCGGCGCCTGATGGCCTGGCCCTCGTCGGTCTCCCGCGAGTCGATCACCCGGGAGTCGGGATGACGGCAGAACGGACAGTGCATGACCGCTCCTTCGCCGTGCTCACATCCGGGGTCGCAGAACACCCCGAGCGTACCCGTGCGCTCCCCGGCTTGGGACGGACACCTTTCGCCGATTCGCCGGGTCAGCCGACCGGCGCGATCAACGTCTGGCCCGCGGCCAGCGAGGGTGAGTTGAGGTCGTTGAGTTCGCGGATCCGCTCGGCGACCTGGCGGGCCGGCGCGTCGGGCGCCACCCGGTGCGCGACATCCTGCAGGGACTCCCCGGGCTCGACCCGCACGACGGCCAGCCGATCGGGGACCGCGGCGGTCGCTCCCGCGGAATCGCCGTTGACCGCCTGCCCGATGTTGGCGACCAGGCCCAGCCACAGGGTGATGGCCGCGGCGACCAGCGCCAGCCCCACCGTCGTCGCCAGCGTGACGGGCCGACGCGTCCGGTGCGGGGCAACCGACATCGCCACACCGGTGCCGTGGTAGCGCGGCGCCGCACCCGCCGGCCTGGCCGGGCCGGGCCGGTGAAAACGCGCAAGGCCGTCCCGGCCGTGGCGGAGACCCTGCGCCGGCCCGTTGACCGGGCGCCGGACGCCGGACGTACGCGGCGCGACTGTGTGGATGATGGTCATCTGCGTTCCTCCGGTCAACTCATTCTCGCTCGTGTGTTCGACTATAGTCGCTCGTGTGTTCGATAACCGAACATTTGAGCGAAGCGTGTCGGACGAGCAAAACGCTAGAGCACCCCACCGACAACTTTCGGGGCGCGACCTCTGACATGGCGTTGAGATACCCGATCGATCGAAGAGTTACACCTTTGTTATTCGGCCGCTCCGGGGGTGTTTCGGCGGGCCGCCGCCGCAGCACGACACGCGAGTCGAACACATGTTTGATTCTTCGCCCCGGTGCGGCTACATTCGGTGCATGAGCGACAGCAACGACACCCCATCAAGCAGCTCGCCCCCCGCAGATTCCTCGCTGACCGAACGGCAGCGAACCATTCTCAACGTCATCCGCGCGTCGGTCACCAGCCGCGGCTACCCGCCGAGCATCCGGGAGATCGGCGATGCCGTCGGACTGACCTCGACGTCCTCGGTGGCGCACCAACTGCGCACGCTGGAGCGCAAGGGATACCTGCGCCGCGACCCGAACCGGCCGCGGGCCGTGGACGTCCGGGGCGCCGAGGACGCCACCGACGCGGCGCCGGTCACCGACGTCGCGGGCTCGGACGCCCTGCCCGAGCCCAGCTACGTCCCCGTGCTGGGGCGCATCGCCGCCGGTGGGCCGATACTCGCCGAAGAGGCCGTCGAGGATGTTTTCCCGCTGCCCCGCGAGTTGGTCGGCGAGGGCACGCTGTTCTTGCTCAAGGTGGTGGGCGATTCGATGGTCGAGGCCGCGATCTGCGACGGCGACTGGGTCGTGGTGCGCCAGCAGCACGTCGCGGACAACGGGGACATCGTGGCCGCCATGATCGACGGCGAGGCCACGGTCAAGACGTTCAAGCGCGCGGGCGGTCAGGTGTGGCTGATGCCGCACAACCCGGCGTTCGACCCGATCCCGGGCAACGACGCCACCGTGCTCGGCAAAGTCGTCACGGTGATCCGCAAGATCTAGCCGCGCTCGGCCGGCCCTGACTCAGTCGGCCTTGTGGAAGCCGTTGGCTTGCGCGACTTCTTCGCTGGACAGCCACAATTCGGCCAGGGTGTCGTGATAGAGGGGGCTGCCGGGCGTGTAGTACAGGCCGAAGCTCGCGCTGGCCTTGATCGGATAGCCGTCGGGCACCTGGTACGGGTCGTCCAGCGGCAGGCGGATCGTCGGGCGCCGACCGGGTGCCGACGCCCCGCCGGCCGCTGAGGCCACCTCCGACGGCTCCTCGTCATCCGCGGCAGCGTGCCGACCGACGCGGGATTCCGCGGCGGCCACGGCCGCCGCCTCGGGAACGACCGTGCGGGACGGCCCGGCCTCCTCGGCGGCGGCCCCCTCATGGCCCACCTCCTCGTGGCCCGTCCCCTCGTAGCCGGCCTCCTCGTAACCGGCCTCTTCGTAACCGGCCTCCTCGTAGCCGGCCTCTTCGTAGCCCGCCTCCTCATGGTCGGCGCCCTCGTAGCCGGCCTCCTCGCGGCGGTCCTGCACGGGCACGTCGGGATAGCCCACCTCCGACAGTGCCGCCGCCGAGACGATGGGTATGGAATCCGTGTCCACCGCGTCGGGATTCTCGTCTTCGGCGACTGCATCCTCGAATTCGGTTGCGCCGTGGTCGGATTCGCCTTCGCCGTACCCACCGGCCGCTCGGCTCCAGCTGACCCGCCCCGCGGATTCGGCGTCGGCGTGCGGCTGGCCTTCGGCCGCCGCGACGTCTCCGACCGGGAAATGGTCGGTCGCGAGGTCGGCGTCTTCGCGCTCCCAGTGCCCGTCAAGCGGGCCCTCGTAACCGGCATGGACGTCGCGCTCGGGTTCGTAGGCGGCGGTGACGGGGCCGCGGCGGGCGCGGCGCCGGCGCATTCCCACCGCCGTCAGCGCCAACAGGGCGATCAGCAGCAGCACCCCGACGGCGGCCGCCACCCACCACCAGCGCCAGGCGAACTTCTTGCCGTGCGAGGGCATCGCCGCGGTGCTCGGCTGGTTCTGCCCCGAGACCTGCAGGCCGGACAGCAAGGGAGCCAGGTTCGACGGGTCGGTGCTGAACGAGTTCTTCGCCCGGTTCCACGAGATCTTGCCGCCGGTGAACTGCTGCGAAACCACGTCGCCGTCGACGGCCTGATCGCCGACCGGGGCACCGAGCTTGCCGTTGGGGCCGCGGAGCTTGTCCCACGCGGCCTTCATCGCGCCCCGCACCACGAACGCGCCGTGATCGGGGGTCCAGAAGATCACCGGCTTGTCGGCCGCCGCGAAGGTGGCGACGCGGCTGGAGGGGCCGATGCCGCCGTCGGACTCGTTGGCGGTGGGGTAACCGAGGTCGCTGCCGGCCGGCCCGCCCAGCGACTCGTACTTGGCGAGGATGTCGCTCTCGAGGGCGTTCGCACCGGTGGCCGGGTTGAAGAACACCTTGCCGCCGGCGAAGTTCTGGGCGATCCCGTCGCCGCCGATCGGGTAGTTGCCGCCCTGCTTGGCGCCCAGCGGGCCGGTGGCGCCACCGGCCGCCCGCCAGGCCATGTTGATGGCCGCGGCGGGGTCGATCGCGACCTGCAGGCCCTTCAGTTGGTCGCCCAGTTGCGCAGGGTTGGTGCTGAACTCCTTGGTCTTCCTGTTCCAGGAGATCTCGCCGCCGCTGAACTTCTGGGACGTGACCTCACCGTTGTACGTCTCGTCGCCGGTCGGTGCCCCCAGCACCCCGCCCGAGCTGCCGAGCTTGTCCCACGCGGCGTTCATCGCGCCGCGCACCACGAAGGCGCCGTGGTCTGGGGTCCAGAAGATCACCGGCTTGTCGCTGGCCGAGAAGGTGGCCACCCGGCTGTCCGGTCCGGCCAGGCCGGGAACCTCGTTGATCGTCGGGAACCCGAGGTCGCTGCTCACCGGCCCGCCCAACGCCTCGTATTTGTCCAGGACCGGGCCGTACACGAATTTGGCGCCGGTGTCGGTGGTGTAGAACATCTTGCCGGCGTCGAAGTCCAGCGCGAAGCCGTCGCCGGCGGGGTACACGTCGCCCTTGCGCGGGCCCAGCGGGGAGGTGTCGCCACCGGCCTTCTCCCACGCGGCCATCATCGCGGCTTCGGCGTCGCCGATCGGCGATGCGGCGGCGGACGGCGCCAGCAAGGCGGCCGTGAACACCGTGGTCACAATGCCGACCAGCGCGCGCCCGACCAGCTTGTGCATTCGACCTCTCTGCCCGTTCACCAAGCCTCCGATGGATAGGGCCCTATCCCTGGCCATGACCGCACCTTGCAGACCCCGCGAGCGGGTCATACCCGAACCGCTGGGAAGCAACACTCTGACGAACCGCATTATCGCCGGGCCCGCATAACTTTGCCCCGGCCGACAAGCAATGCGAAGTCAAATTGGAAATAGTACGGAAAAGGAGACCGCGCCGATGTCGAAATGATGCCGGAGCGCGCCCGGACGGTGATCGACCACGCTCACCAGCGCCGCGGTCGCCGGCGTGGCGATGTGTGACTACGCAGTCGATATACGAGAAACACATGCGCCGACGGTACGCGAGGCCCTTGGTTGATCAGCGAACTACCCGGCGGAATGGCCGATTCGGCCATTCTTTGTTTGGCGGGCCGGCCGGCCGGTGGCACGCGTGTTGCGGCGTGCCGTCCGCGCCGGAAGACGCGATTGTGTTGCACCGCAACGCGTTTCCTAGACGCCGAGGCTGCGGCCGACGATCTCCTTCATGATCTCGGTGGTGCCGCCGTAGATCGTCTGCACCCGGGCGTCGAGATAGGCTCGCGCGACCGGGTATTCGCGCATGTAGCCGTAGCCGCCGTGCAGCTGCAGGCAGCGGTCGATCAGGTGCACCTGCTTCTCGGTGGCGTACCACTTGGCCATTGCGGCCTGTTCGGCCGTCAGCTTGTGGTCGAGGTGCAGGCGGACGAACTCGTCGACCATCATCCGCACCACGGTGGCCTCGGTGGCCAGCTCGGCGAGGACGAAGCGGCTGTTCTGGAAGCTGCCGATCGGCTTGCCGAAAGCCTTGCGCTCCTTGACATATTGCAGCGTCTGCTCCAGCACGCCTTCCATCGCGGCGGCGGCCATGATGGCGATCGAGATCCGCTCCTGCGGCAGGTTCTGCATCAGGTAGATGAATCCCATGCCCTCCTCGCCGAGCAGGTTTTCGGCCGGGACGTGCACGTCGGTGAACGACAACTCGGCCGTGTCCTGCGCGTCGAGCCCGATCTTGTCCAGGTGCCGGCCGCGTTCGAATCCGTCCATGCCGCGCTCGACCACGATCAGCGAGAAGCCCTGCGCGCCTTTGTCCGGGTCGGTCTGGGCGACCACGATCACCAGGTCGGAGTTGATCCCGTTGGTGATGAACGTCTTTGCGCCGTTGAGCACGTAGTGGTCGCCCTGCTTGACCGCGCGGGTCTTGATGCCCTGCAGGTCGCTGCCGGTGCCCGGCTCGGTCATGGCGATCGCGGTGATGATCTCGCCCGTGCAGAACTTGGGCAGCCAGCGTTGCTTCTGCTCGTCGTTGGCCAACGCCAGCAGGTACGGCGCAATGATGTCGTTGTGCAGGCCGAAGCCGATCCCGCTGTAGCGGCCGAGCGTGGTCTCCTCGGTGATGATCGTGTTGTACCGGAAGTCGGGGTTGCCGCCGCCGCCGTACTCCTCCGGCACCGCCATGCCCAGAAAGCCCTGCTTCCCGGCCTCCAGCCACACGCCGCGGTCGACGATCTTGGCCTTCTCCCATTCGTCGTGGTAGGGCGCCACGTGGCGGTCGAGGAAGGCGCGGTAGGACTCACGGAACAACTCGTGCTCAGGCTCGAAAAGCGTGCGCTCGTACTTGATGGCAGCACTCATGGACGACCTCCGCTTGAACCTCGGCGACTGGGACCCTGCCGCCCAAGATATACCAACCAGCCGGTTGGTCGGCAGTGGGTGGGGCCGCGTGCTCAGTCGGCGGCGAACTCGCGCAGGCTGGCCGCCAGCGCCACGGGAACGCGGGCCCGGATGCGGGTGCCGTCGGCGTTGTGCTCCTCCTGCTGGACGCGCCCGCCGGAGTGCAGCCGGGCGACGAGGTCACCGCGGTCGTAGGGGATCACCACGTCGACGGCCGTGTCCGTTGCGACGGCCAGCTCGGTCATCCGCCGGCGCAGGTCGTCGACGCCCTCGCCGGTGCGCGCGGAGACGAACACCGCGCCGGGCAGCGCGTGGCGAAGCTTGGCCAGCGTGAGGTCGCTCGCGGCGTCGACCTTGTTGACGACGAGCAGCTCGGGCGGCGGGCTGCCGTCATGGGAGGCGATGTCCGCAAAGATCTCCGAGACGACCTGGCGGACCGCGTTGATCTGCGCCATCGGGTTGGCGTCGGAGCCGTCGACCACGTGCACCAGCAGATCGGCGTCGACGACCTCCTCCAGCGTCGAGCGGAACGCCTCGACCAGCTGGGTGGGCAGGTGCCGGACGAACCCGACGGTGTCGGTGAGCACGGCCGGCCGCCCGTCGGCGAGTTCGGCGCGCCGGGTGGTGGGTTCCAGGGTGGCGAACAGCGCGTCCTGCACCAGCACCCCGGCGCCGGTCAGCGCGTTGAGCAGGCTGGACTTGCCGGCGTTGGTGTAGCCGACGATGGCGATCGACGGGGTGTCGCTCGCCAGCCGGCGGCTGCGCTGGGTGTCGCGGGCCTGCTTCATCTCCTTGATCTCGCGGCGCAGCTTGCTCATCCGTTCCCGGATGCGGCGGCGGTCGGTCTCGATCTTGGTCTCACCGGGACCGCGCAGGCCCACGCCGCCGCCGCTGCCGCCGGCGCGGCCGCCGGCCTGCCGCGACATCGACTCGCCCCAGCCGCGCAGCCGGGGCAGCATGTACTCCATCTGGGCCAGCGACACCTGCGCCTTGCCCTCCCGGCTGGTGGCGTGCTGGGCGAAGATGTCCAGGATCAGCGCGGTGCGGTCGATGACCTTGACCTTGACGGCCTTTTCCAGCGCGGTCAGCTGCGCCGGGGACAGCTCGCCGTCGCAGATGACGGTGTCGGCGCCGGTGGCCAGGACCACCTCGCGCAGTTCGGCGGCCTTGCCGGAGCCGATGTAGGTCGACGGGTCGGGCCGGTCGCGGCGCTGGATGAGTCCCTCGAGCACCTGCGAGCCGGCGGTTTCGGCGAGGGCCGCGAGCTCGGCCATGCTGGCCTGGTTGTCGGCGGCGCTGCCCTCGGTCCACACGCCCACCAGGACGACGCGCTCCAGCCGCAGCTGGCGGTACTCGACCTCGGAGACGTCGGCGAGTTCGGTGGACAGCCCGGCGACCCGGCGCAGCGCCGAGCGGTCTTCGAGGGCGAGTTCGCCCGTGCTGGGCTCGAGATCCGGCTGATCGTAAAAGGGAGTTTCGGGATGTGTCATAGGCAATTAGCAATAGTGCACGCTGAATCGGTGCAGCGCACCCGATTTAACGCTCCTGGGCGCGCCACCATTCCTCGCTGATCTCGCCGCGGGCCACCAGCACCGACGGCCCGCGCAAGTAGCTCGTGGCGTCGGTGATGGTCACCACGACGTCGCCGCCGGGGACGCGCACCGTGAGGGTCCCGGTGTCGGCCCCCGCATCGGCCAGCGCGGCGACGGCGGCTGCGACCGTCCCGGTGCCGCACGAGCGGGTCTCCCCCACGCCGCGTTCGCGCACCCGCATCCGGACCAGCCCGTCGACCGGTGCCGTGAGCACCTCGACGTTGACGCCGTCCGGGAACTGGGCGCGGTCGAACTGCACGGGTGCTGCCACGTCCAGCGCCGCCAGACCCTCGGCGTCCAGTTGCGGGTCGACGCAGGCCAGGTGCGGGTTGCCGACGTCGACCGCCAGGCCGGTGAAACGCCTGCCGCCGATCGTGGCCTGCCCGCTGCCGACCCGGTTGGCCTTGCCCATGTCGACGGTGACGTCGGCGTCGGTCCCGCCGACGTGGTGCAGTGTGACCGGCCGCGGGCCGGCCAGCGAGCCGACGACGAACTCATCGCGCGGTTCCAGGCCGCTGGCGCGCAGGTAGTGGGCGAAGACGCGCACGCCGTTGCCGCACATCTGCGCGGTCGACCCGTCGGCGTTGCGGTAGTCCATGTACCAGTCGCCCGCGCCGACGCCGTCCGGCAGGCGCTCGAGGACACCCACCCGCACGGCGGCGCCCGCCGTGGTGATCCGCAGCACCCCGTCGGCGCCGAGCCCCCGGCGCCGGTCGCAGAGCGCTTCCACCCGGGCGGCGGTGAGCGCCAGGTCGGCGTCGAGGTCGGGCAGCAGCACGAAGTCGTTCTGCGTGCCGTGGCCCTTGGCGAACATCACCAGGTCAGGATACGTGCCGCCACGCTCCCAAAGCGCCGTCGACGAGGCGCGCCCCGTCCGCGGCGTCCAGCCAGGTCACCCGGTGATCCCGGCGAAACCACGACCGCTGGCGTCGCACGTAGCGCCGGGTGCCCGCGTAGGTCTGCTCCCGCGCGTCGCGCAGGTGTTCGTCGGCGCCGCCCGCGTCGAGCGCCGCGAGCACCTGCGCATAGCCCAGGGCGCGGGCGGCGGTGACGCCGTCGCGCAGGCCTTCCGCCAGCAACCCGCGGACCTCGTCGACCAGGCCCCGATCGAACATCGCGTCGGTGCGCCGGGCCAATCGCTCATCGAGAATGGTTGTGTCGCAATCCAATCCGATGATGGCGGTGTCCCAGCGCGGGGCGCCGATGCGCGGCGCCGAGGCGGCGAACGGGCGGCCGGTGAGCTCGACGACCTCCAGGGCGCGCACGGTACGCCGGCCGTCGGTGGGCAGGATCGCCGCGGCCGCCGCCGGGTCGCGGCGGGCCAGCTCGGCGTGCAGTTCGCCCACCCCGACCTCGGCGAGCCGCCCCTCCCAGCGGGCCCGCACGGCGGGGTCCGTGGCGGGAAACGACCAGTCGTCGAGCAGGGACTGGATGTAGAGCATCGAGCCGCCCACGATCACCGGGACCGCGCCCTGGGCCGCGATCGCCTCGACGTCCGCGGCGGCGGCCCGCTGATAACGGGCGACGGTGGCCGTCTCGGTGACGTCCAGGACGTCGAGCTGATGATGGGTGATGCCGCGGCGCTCCGGGACGGGCAGCTTGGCGGTACCGATGTCCATGCCGCGGTACTGCTGCATCGCGTCGGCGTTGACGATCTCCCCGTCCAGGCGCTCGGCGACGTCGAGCGCCAGCTGCGACTTGCCCGTGCCGGTGGGCCCGATGATCGCGAGGGGCCGCTGGTTCATAGCTGCCAGAAGCCGGCGAAGTAGCCCACGCCGTAGGGCGCTCCCCGGTAGAGCTCCTTCGCCGAGCGCGGCCCGGGCTCCGCCAGACCGGCGAGCACCTGGAACGCGACCCGTCCCAGGATCTGCGGTGGCAGCGCGGCCAGGGCGGCGACGTCGCCGTTGGCCAGCGCGTCGTCCAGGGCCGCTTGCGCCTCGGCGTCGTCCGGGTGGTAGCCGCCGGGCGCGGCCGGTGTCAGGGTGTTCGCCCCGTCGGCCACCACCAGCACCCCGACCGCGTCCGGGCTGCGGTCCAGCTCGGCGCGCAACTGCCTGCCGCGGGCCAGCGCGGTGGCGGTGTCGTGGTCGCTGCGATAGACGCGAACCCGCGCACTGGCCTCGGGACGCGCCCGCCCCCGCACCCAGCCCGCGAGCAGCGCGCACAGTGGAAGGTCGCCGGCGGCGTCGGCCTGCGGCGACAGCCCCACCCTGACGTCGACCCCGAACCCGGCGAAGGTGCCACCGGAGTCGGGCCCCAGCGCCTCGTCGGCCCTGCCCGTGCCGACGGCGACCCAGCGTGGCGGCAGCAGGGCCGCGGCCCCGAGCACCGCCGCGGTCAGGTCGGCCACCTCGGCGGAAGCCGCCCCGGCCAGCTCGGGCACGAGCACCGGCGCGGAGGGAACAATCGCGATGGCGCCCAGCACGCCACAAACCTAGCGGGATCCGGACCCCACTAGGTAATCGTCGGGCTGCCGTCCGGCGCCGTGACCGGGATCGACTCCTCCGGCGGCGGATCGGCGGGCAGCGGGTCGGCTTTCAGGTCCCGCCCCGTCCCGGCCACCATCGAGGCGGCCTCGCCCCGCGCCAGCGCCACCGTCGCGATGAACACCAGCGCCACGGACGAGATCAGCGCCAGCGCCGCGGGCCCGCTGGCCCGGAGCGTCTCGCCGAGCACGAGGACCCCGAGCACACCGGCCACGACGGGCTTCGCCACGGTCATGGTCGGCAGGGACGCGGTCAGCGCGCCGGCGCGGAAGGCGGATTGCTGGAAAACCATGCCGCACAGCGCCACCAGGAGCCAGGGAACGAATTCCGGCATGCGCAGCACCGCGCCGGGGCCGTGTTCGGCCTCCTCGACGACCCCCTTGGTCAGCACCGCGAACAGCGCCAGCGACGAGCCCGCCACCACCGCCAGCAGCACCGCCGCGATCGGACGGCCTTTCCAGATCCGCGCCCCCACCACGCACAACACCAACGCCGGGCCCATCACCGCGGCCACGATCAGCCACGTCGACACCGAAGCCCGCTCCTGACCGGAGCGCGGGTCGCCCACGATGATGACCACCGCCAGCGCCGCGGCCAGCACGACCGCCCACACCCATTCCCAGCGGGTCACCCGGTAGTTGGTCAGCCGCGCGTAGATCGGCAGCGCGAACAGCAGCGCGGTCACCTGCAGCGCCGTCACCAGCACCACCGATCCCCACGCCAGGGCGCCGGCCTGCAAGCTGTAGTTGACGATCGCCGCGAGGCCGCCCAGCCACCAGCGCTTGTCGCGCAACGACATGCGGAACAGCTCCAGGTGGCCGACTTCCTTGTCGGTGATCTCGTGCGCCGAGCGTTGGCGGATCACGTCGCCGACGGCGGAAGCCAGCGCCGCGCACAAGGCAATCAGCGCCGCGACATCGACTTTCGTCATGCGAACCCCCTCACCGGCATTTCCGACCAGCATTCCCGTTGACGATGCGTGTACACGTGCAGTTCGATCAGAGTTCACGACCACTGTAGTGCGACCGCGCCGGGCGCACGGCCCTCAGCGGCCCCGACGGTGGATCAATAGTGCGCCCGCAGCAAACCTTTGTACAGCGCGGCGACGGCTTGCCACCGGCCGGCGGGCCCCACCAGAACCACCACTCGCCCCCGCTACGCTACCGGGCGGCGCGACCGCGCCCTACGGCCGAAGCGGCTGTGGAATCGAACCGTTACGCGGCGGCGGCCGCCGCCGACGGGGACGCCGGCAAAAGGTAGGCGCGCGCCGTCGGCCAAGCTGCTTGAATACTGTTGGAACAGGTTGACTAGGCGCCGCTGAGCGCGGCAGGCGCGCGGGACACTGACCGCGCGAACGAAGGGTGGTGACGAGCGGATGACGGCCGACGAGCCAGGCGGCGACGCTTCACCCAAGCCCGTTCCACGCCCGGGACCCCGTCCCGGTCCCCGGCCGGTGAGCCCGGGGCCGCGACCCACGCCCTATGCGGCGGCGGCCCACCCGGCCAGTGACCCGCACCGGTTCGGACGGGTCGACGACGACGGCACGGTCTGGCTGATCAGCTCGGCCGGCGAGCGCGTCATCGGCTCCTGGCAGGCCGGCGATCGCGAGGCCGCCTTCGCCCACTTCGGGCGCCGATTCGACGACCTGAGCACCGAGATCACCCTGTTGGAGGAGCGGCTGGCGTCGGGCAGCGGGGACGCGCGCAAGATCCGGGCCAACGCCTCGGCGCTGGCGGACACGTTGCCGACCGCAACCGTCCTGGGCGACGTCGACGCGCTCTCGGCCCGGTTGGCCGGCCTCCTCGAGCACGCGGAGGCGACCATCGCCGAGGGCCGCTCGAAACGCGAGGAGCATCGGGCGGCCCAGACCGCCCGCAAGGAGGCGCTGGCCGCCGAGGCCGAGGACCTGGGCGCCAATTCCACGCAGTGGAAGGCCGCCGGTGACCGGCTGCGGGCGATCCTCGACGAGTGGAAGACGATCAGCGGCCTGGACCGCAAAGTCGACGACGCGTTGTGGAAGCGCTATTCGGCGGCCAGGGACGCCTTCAACCGGCGGCGGGGCGCCCATTTCGCCGAGCTGGACCGGGAGCGGTCGGGGGTCAAGCAGTCCAAGGAGCGGCTCTGCGAGCGCGCCGAAGAATTGTCCGATTCGACGGACTGGACGGCCACCAGCGCGGAATTCCGCAAGCTGCTCACCGAGTGGAAGGCGGCCGGACGAGCGACCCGGGAGGTCGACGACGCCCTGTGGCGCCGCTTCAAGGCCGCCCAGGACTGCTTCTTCACGGCCCGCAACGCCGCCACGGCGGAGAAGGACGCCGAGTTCCAGGCCAACGCCACCGCCAAGGAGGCTCTGCTGGCCGAGGCGGAGAGGATCGACACCAGCAACCTCGACGCCGCGCGGGCGGCGCTGCGAACCATCGCCGACAAGTGGGACGCGATCGGAAAGGTGCCGCGGGAACGGTCCGCCGAGTTGGAGCGGCGCCTCCGCGCGATCGAGAAGCGGGTGCGCGACGCCGGCGAGGCCGACTGGTCGGATCCCCAGGCGCAGGCGCGGGCCGAGCAGTTCCGGATCCGTGCCGAGCAGTACGAACAGCAGGCCCGGAAGGCGGCGGCGGCCGGCCGTACCAAGGAGGCCGACGAGGCCCGGGCCAACGCCGAGCAGTGGCGGCAGTGGGCCGATGCGGCCGCCGAGGCGCTGACCCGCAGGCCCTAGCGGCGATCGCGAGCGCGGCGTAGCCGGGCGAAGCGGGTCGCCACCATCAGCCGGCGGCGATCGCGAGCGCGGCGTAGCCGGGCGAAGCGGGTCGCCACCATCAGTCCTGGCCTTCGGTCGGTGGCGGCGTCCGGTCCTCCGGATCGCCCAGGCTGTCCAGCAGCGTCATCGACTGCTGCTGCGCGGCGAGCTTGCGCCGCTGCTCCTCGGCCGCCAGTTGCACGACGGTGCGCGCCCACACCACGCGGGCCCAGTGAAACGTCAACAGCATCACCGTGATCCACGCGACGATCAGGCCCACGCCCGGTCCGGGATGCCCGGCGGCCACGGTTTGGCGCGACCACACCGCCAGCAGCCCGGCGGCGGAGGCGATCGCCGAACCCGCCAGCGCCACCCAGGCCAGCGCCCAGCGCCGCGTGATCAGCGCCAGGATCGAGAAACCCACGCCGAACACCAGCGCCAGCCAGGCGAACACCCGCGACGGCAGCGCCACCGCGGCGGCGCCGGCGCCATGCGTGGAAAACAGCACGTCCCAGCCCCGCACGTCGCCGGTGTGCGGCAGGATGAACGATCCCAGCAGCACGAACACCAGGATCGCGACCACCAAAGCCCTTGCGCCGGGATCGATCTCCCCCGCCACCCGGCGTTCGGCGGCGTCGATTTCGCTGCGCAGGGCGTCGATGTCGGCGTGTTCTTTCTTCATCGGGCACATCCCAGGGGTTCGAGCGATTGGACGGACGGCCCGACGGCGGGCATGCCGAGGCCGATCGTGCGGGGGCGCCGCCCGGCGGCATGCGCGTCACCCGCCCGGGTGCGGCGGTGACTGCGGATGCCCGCGTCGGCGATGAGGTGGTGCGGGGCCGCCCCGGTGACCACCGTGGTGACGACGTCGCCCGGGCGCACGTCGCCGGCGTCTTCGGGGGCGAAGTGCACCAGGCGGCCGTCGCGGGCCCGGCCGGTCATCCTGGACGTGCGGGCGTCCTTGCGTCCTTCACCGGTGGCCACCAGCAATTCGACGGCCTGACCGATCAGCGCACGATTGCCCTCCAGCGAGATCTGCTCCTGCGCCTCGACCAGCCGCTCGTAGCGTTCCTGCACAACCGCTTTCGGCACCTGCCCGGCTAGGGCGGCGGCGGGGGTGCCGGGCCGCTTGGAGTACTGGAAGGTGAACGCGGCCGCGAACCGGGCCTGCCGCACGACGTCGAGCGTGGCGGCGAAGTCCTCTTCCGTCTCACCGGGGAATCCGACGATCAGGTCCGTGGTGATCGCCGCGTGCGGCATCGCCGCCCGCACCCGCTCGATGATGCCCAGGTAGCGCTCGGCGCGGTACGAGCGCCGCATCGCGCGCAGCACCCGGTCGGAGCCGGACTGCAGCGGCATGTGCAGCGCCGGGCAGACGTTCGGCGTCTGCGCCATCGCCTCGATGACGTCGTCGGTGAACTCGGCCGGGTGCGGCGAGGTGAACCGCACGCGTTCCAGCCCGTCGATGCGCCCGCAGGCCCGCAGCAGTTCGGCGAACGCGCCGCGGTCGCGGGGCAGCGCCGGGTCCGCGAAGGACACCCCGTAGGCGTTGACGTTCTGGCCCAGCAGGGTGATTTCGAGCACGCCGTCATCCACCAGCGACCGCGCCTCGGCCAGGATGTCGTCCGGGCTGCGGTCGACCTCCTTGCCGCGCAGCGACGGGACGATGCAGAAGGTGCAGCTGTTGTTGCACCCGACGGAGATGGAAACCCATGCGGCGTAAGCGGATTCGCGGGCGGTGGGCAGCGACGACGGGAACTGCTGCAGCGCCTCGGCGATCTCCACCTGCGCGACCCTGTTGTGCCGGGCCCGGTCGAGCAGCGTCGGCAGCGATCCGATGTTGTGCGTGCCGAAGACGACGTCGACCCAGGGCGCCTTGCGCAGCAGCGCGTCCCGGTCCTTCTGGGCCAGGCAGCCGCCGACCGCGATCTGCATGTCCGGGTTGCCGCGCTTGCGCGGGGCCAGGTGGCTGAGGTTGCCGTACAGCTTGTTGTCGGCGTTCTCCCGGACGGCGCAGGTGTTGAAGACCACCACGTCGGCGTCGGCACCGTCGGCCGCGCGCTGATAGCCGGCCGCCTCCAGCAGCCCCGCCAGCCGCTCGGAGTCGTGGACGTTCATCTGGCAGCCGTAAGTGCGTACCTGGTAGGTACGCACCGCCGAAACATCTCGGGCCGCCGTCGAAGTCACGGGGCCATGCTACGGCGACCCGGGCTTACGGGATTAACCCGCAGGTCGTGGCGATCGCCGGCGCGGCGGGAGCCGGGCGCAGTCCCCCGCAAACGGGTGGGGTCCCCGCGGAGCTGGGGAGTCCCCCGGGTCGCACCGTCTGACCTAGACGCGGCGGCGTTCCCGTTCGGCGGCCAGCTCGGCGATGACGACTTCGGCCGCCAGGTTCTGGCTGTAGCCGCGGCGGGCCAGCATCCCGACCAGCCTGCGGCTCACCTTGGCTTCGTCGGCCAGCGTCTCGCGGCGCAGCTTGGCCCGCACCAGCTGCTCGGCGCGGTCGCGTTCTGCCCCGGCGTCGATTCCGCCCAGCGCCGCGGTGATCACGTCCTTGTCGACACCCTTCGTGTGCAGCTCGGCGGCCAGGGCGCGGCGGCTCTTTCCCGCCTTCGCCCGCCGGGATGCCACCCACTGCTCGGCGAACCCGGCGTCGTCCACCAGGCCGACGGCGGCCAGCCGGTCGAGCACCCGAGCGCTGACGTCGTCGGGGTATCCGCGTTTGGCCAGCTGACCGGACAGCTCGGCGCGGGTGCGCGCCCTCGCGGTGAGCAGGCGCAGGCACAGCGCCCGCGCCTGCTCTTCGCGGGCCGGCTCAGAAGTCGACGGGAGCGGGGAGGACATCACCGGAGGGGTCATCGGTCACCACCGCGCCAATGCCGAGCTTTTCCTTGATCTTCTTTTCGATCTCGTTGGCCACATCGGCGTTTTCCATCAGGAAGTTGCGGACGTTCTCCTTGCCCTGGCCGAGCTGCTCGCCCTCGTAGGTGAACCACGACCCGGACTTGCGGATGAAGCCCTGATCCACACCCATGTCGATCAGCGAGCCCTCACGGCTGATGCCCTTGCCGTAGAGGATGTCGAACTCGGCCTGCTTGAACGGCGGCGACACCTTGTTCTTGACGACCTTGACCCGGGTGCGGTTGCCGACCGCGTTGGTGCCGTCCTTGAGCGTCTCGATCCGGCGCACGTCCATGCGCACCGACGCGTAGAACTTCAAAGCCTTTCCGCCCGTGGTGGTTTCGGGGCTGCCGAACATCACCCCGATCTTTTCGCGGAGCTGGTTGATGAAGATCGCCGTGGTCCCCGAGTTGTTGAGCGCGCCGGTCATTTTCCGCAGCGCCTGGCTCATCAGGCGGGCCTGCAGGCCGACGTGGCTGTCCCCCATCTCGCCCTCGAGTTCGGCGCGCGGCACCAGGGCCGCCACCGAGTCGATGACCAGGATGTCCAGCGCGCCGGAGCGGATCAGCATGTCGGCGATCTCGAGGGCCTGCTCACCGGTGTCGGGCTGGCTGACCAGCAGCGAATCGGTGTCGACACCGAGTTTCTTGGCGTAGTCCGGGTCCAGGGCGTGCTCGGCGTCGATGAACGCCGCGACGCCGCCGGCGGCCTGGGCGTTGGCCACCGCGTGCAGCGCGACGGTGGTCTTACCCGAGGACTCCGGGCCGTAGATCTCCACGACCCGGCCGCGGGGCAGGCCGCCGATGCCCAGGGCCACGTCCAGTGCGATGGATCCGGTCGGGATGACCGAGATCGGTTGACGCATCTCGTCGCCGAGACGCATCACCGAGCCCTTGCCGTAGCTCTTTTCGATCTGGGCCATCGCCAGCTCGAGAGCCTTCTCGCGGTCGGGGGCTTGCGTCATGGTGCCTCTTCCTATCGTCGTTGTGTTCGGATGACCGGTATCGGTCGGTTGGCCGTGACACTAGGCGCGGGGTCCGACAAGTCGATTCCTCCGAACGATCACCACAGTAGCCGAACACGTGTTCGATTCAAGCGGACACGCCGGACGCGGGGCTTCCGTGTGCGTTGAGGGCTTTCGGTGTGCAACCAGGGCGGGCCGGGTCGGCGTGTCGTCGCCGTGGCCTCACACCCGAAGCCGCGGATTCACAAGCCAGGCCGCGCAGTCACCACTGGTCGCGGGGGACGTCGAAGTCGGCGCACAAGGCGCGCCAGACGTCGCGGGGTTCGATCCCCTCCTCGATCGCCTGGGCCGCGGTGCGGCCGTCGAGGCCGCTCAGCACGTGATCTTCGAGCACAGACGGGCCGTAGGTGGCACCGAATCGCAAGACAACCCGCTCGTTGAACTCCGTCAGCCGCACGTCAGCCAACATACCCAGCCGGCTACCCGGCAAGCGCCAGCGCTTGGTGGCACACCCGCACCGGGTCCGCGACGTCGGCGATGCCGGCGGCCGCTCGTTGCGCGGCCTCCCGGTAGCCGGGCGACGACAGCACCTCGCCGACCGCGGCCGCCAGGGCGTCGGCCGCGAGCGGCCGGACCAGCAGCCCGCTCCCCTGGCGCACCACCCGGTTGGCCATCTCCCATTGATCCCCGCCGCCGGGGACCACCACCAGCGGCACCCCGGACAGCAGCGTCTTGGCCACCATGCCGTGGCCGCCACCGCAGATCACCAGGTCGGCGTGCGTCAACAACTCGGCCTGGCATCCCAGCCCGACCACCGCCCACGGCGGGACCGTCAGCTCCGCCCCGCCCAGCCGCGACACCACCAGTCGGGATCCGGCCGGCAGCGTGTCGCCGGGCGTCAGGCATTCCAGCGCCACCTCGGCCAGGCCGGCGGTCCCGGTCAGCGCGGTCGACGGCGCGACGACCACCACCGGCCCGGAGCCCGGCGGGATGGGCAGCACCCGATCGGTCGGCTCGAAGTGCAGCGGCCCCACCACGACGGCCTCCTCGGGCCAGTCCGGGCGCGGCACCTCGAGAGCGGGCAGCGTGGCGATGAGGCGGCGCAGCGGCCCCGGGTCGACGGCGGGCAGCCCGATCTCGAGCCGGGCGGCGGCGCGCTGCTTGATGCCGGCGCGCCAGGACCGCCCCGTCAGCGCGCGCATCGTGGCGTCCCGCAGCCGGCCGCGGAAGCCGGTGCCGGGCGCCAGCCCGCTGCCGATCGGCGGCAGCCCCTTCGACGGCAGGTACAGCGGGTGCGGGTTGAGCTCGATCCACGGAATGCCCAACAGCTCGGCGGCCATCCCGCCACCCGCGGTGATGACGTCGGAGACCACCAGGTCCGGCGCCAGCTCGCGCAGCGCCGGCACGTTGAGCACCGCCATCCGGGCCGCTCGGCGATGGATCCGGGCGCCGGCGTCGACGTCCTCGTCGACGGCCGCCAGCCCGTCCAACTCGACGGCCTCGATCCCGACGCCGCGGGCGGCGTCGAGCCACTCCGCCCCGGTGAACAGCGTGGGCTCGTCGCCCGCCTCGGCGAAACGCCGGCACAGCGCGATGGCGGGGAACGAATGCCCGGGATCCGGCCCGGCGACCACGGCGACGCGCATCGGCCCTACCCTGCCACACGGCCGGACCGCCACATGCGCCTACGCTGGCAGCATGACCGAGCTCACTGGCACGGGCGTCGCGAACGCTCGCACGGTCGAGGGCTTCCTGAACGCGTTGCAGGACGCGGATTTGGAGGCCGCCGACGCCGCACTGGACGACAACCTGGTTTACGAGAACGTCGGGCTGCCGACGATCCACGGGCGCGCCAGGGCGATGAAGCTGTTCGCAATGATGGAGGGCCGCGGGGCCTTCGAGGTGAAGATCCACCGCATCGCCTCCGACGGCGCCGCGGTGCTCACCGAACGCACCGACGCGCTCATCGTCGGACCGCTGCGGCTGCAGTTCTGGGTGTGCGGCGTGTTCGAGGTCCACGACGGGCGAATCACGTTGTGGCGGGACTACTTCGACTTCTTCGACATGTTCAAGGCGACGCTGCGCGGCCTGGCCGGGCTGCTGGTGCCGTCGCTGCGGGCTTCGTTCTAGCGCCTGGGCAAGCCGCCGAGCTCGTCGAACGCCTGCGCCCAACCCATCAGTCGATCGGTCGCGCCGACCAGCTCGTCGCGGTAGCGCTGCTGCGCGGGGGCCGCCCCGTCCCCATTCGCCGAGGACACCAATTGCGCTGCGGCGGTGACCATTTCGTTGTACTGACGCACGCCGGCACTCAACTGCGCGGTGAACGCGTTGATGGTGGGCACCAGGTACGACCGCGACGACTCGGCGTACTGCGCCGCGCGCTCCATCGACACCACCTCGGCGGCGGTGGCCGCCATCGCCGCCGACGTCTTGGTCGCGGCGGCGCTCAGGTCACGGATTTCGTCGGCCGGCAGCATCGAGCCGCGCTCGATCACGCCCAACAGCGAGAAGAACCCGCGTTCGGAAGCGCCCAGCGCGTACATCGAGGGGCGGGCCGCCGAACCGGGCGGCGGCAGCCGGCGGGCGCCGGTGGGCCGCTGCGCCGGCAGCGGCTCCGACCGCAGCCATCGGTAGCGAAGCAGCAACAGTGTCGCCGGAATCGCCAGCACCACCGCAATGGCGCCGGTGACCTGCAGCAGCAGCGCGAACCAGCCCCACGCCGCGAGGAGCCCCGTGACCGCTATCCAGAACACGCAGCCGGCGGCACAGACCAGGCCCCACCGCAGCGCGCGGCGACGTCGGCGCAGCAGCCGTGCCCGCGGGTCGGCGGCGGCACTGATCTTTCGGGCCACCAGGTCGGAAACGTCTGCGGCGGTGTCGAATCCGCGCTGCACCAGCGCGCGCCACGGCCGGTGTTGGGTCGCTTTCACCGCCATCGCCGGCTCCCCGCGGCGTTACTGGCCAAAGGGCTTCTCGGCGACTTGCCCGCCCGCGGTCTCGGCGGGTGCGGGAGTGGCCGGGGCCGCCCCCGGAGTCGCGGGCGTCCCGCCCGCCGGCAGCGCTTCGCCGCGCATCGACGCGCGGATCTGCTCCAACCGGGAGTGCCCGGCCATCTGGATGCCGGCCTGCTCGACCTCGAGCATGCGGCCCTGCACGGAACCCTGCGCGAGTTCGGCGGAACCGATCGCGTTGGCGTACCGTCGCTCGATCTTGTCGCGCACCTCGTCGAGGCTCGGGGTGTTGCCCGGCGCGGCGATCTCGCTCATCGACCGCAGCGACGCGCTGACCTGTTCCTGCATCTTGGCCTGCTCGAGCTGGCTGAGCAGCTTGGTGCGCTCGGAAATCTTCTGTTGCAACACCATCGAGTTCTGTTCGACGGCCTTCTTGGCCTGCGCCGCGGCGGACAGCGCCTGGTCGTGCAGGGTCTTGAGGTCCTCGACGCTCTGCTCTGCGGTCACGAGCTGGGCCGCGAACGCCTCGGCGGCGTTGTTGTACTCGGCGGCCTTGGCGGCGTCCCCGGCGCCGGTGGCCTGGTCGGCAAGGGTCAGCGCCTGACGGACGTTGACCTGCAGCTTCTCGATGTCGGCCAGTTGCCGGTTGAGCCGCATCTCGAGCTGGCGCTGGTTGCCGATCACCTGGGCCGCCTGCTGGGTCAGTGCCTGGTGTTGGCGCTGGGCTTCCTCGATGGCCTGCTGGATCTGCACCTTGGGGTCGGCGTGCTCGTCGATCTTGGAGTTGAACAGCGCCATCAGGTATTTCCACGCTTTGACGAACGGATTGGCCATCAGTCGGGTCCACCTTCGTTTCTTGTATGCCGGACAAGCGCCCTGCCGCTCAATTTATCGGGTCGGGCCCGATCGCCCCACCCCTGGCGCCAGCCCGGTGACGACGAGCGCCGGAAAGGCCTCAGGCCACGGCCAGCGACGCCACCGGCGGGATGACCACCTTGGTGCTGGCGTCGATGGTGGGGCCGCTCGGCGGGGTGTAGGCCGCGCTCTCCTCGCTGGCCATCCGCTCGCCGGCGCCGGTCAGCACCGCCGACAGCGGCATCTCCAGCGCGTCGCAGATCGCGTTGAGCAGCTCGCTGGACGGCTCCTTGCGGCCGCGCTCCACCTCCGACAGATAGCCGAGGCTCACCCGCGCCGAATCCGAGATCTCGCGCAGCGTCCGGCCCTGTGACGTTCGGGCCCGGCGCAGCACATCGCCGATGACCTCGCGCATCAATGGCGCCATCCTGCTCTCCTTCGTCCAGTCAGCCCTGCTCAGCACGTATCAACCCCAGATTCAGCAGGCACTCATTACGGTCAACGCCGCGAGCCGTGAAGTTGGTTCCCGCTCAGCCGGCCTGCTGGCGAACGGCCCGGGCGGTGGACACCACGTAATCCACGCCGGTCACCACCGTCAGGACGATCGCGATGCCCATGAGGACGGCCGCCACCACCCGGAAAGGCCCCGACAGCGGCAGGATGAACAAGCCGATCGCCAACGCCTGGACGACGGTCTTGAGCTTGCCGCCCCAACTCGCCGGGATGACCCCGCGGCGTATCACGGCCAGCCGCAGCAGCGTGACCCCCACCTCGCGGGTCATGATCACCACCGTTACCCACCACGGCAGGTCCCCGAGCATCGACAGGCCGATCAGCGCCGACCCGATCAGGGCCTTGTCGGCGATCGGATCGACGAACGCACCGAACTCGGTCGCCATCCCGTAGTTTCGGGCCAGCAGCCCGTCGAACCGGTCGGTGATGCAGGCGACGGCGAAAATCACGAAAGCGACTATCCGCCCGGCGATTTGGTGGCCGTCCGCGGAAAACAGCGCGAGCAGGAAGATGGGGACCAGCACCAGGCGGAGCAGGGTCAGCACGTTGGCGAGGTTCGCGATGCGGGCGCGGCTTGCCACCGGCGGTGTTTGCGGCTGGCCCGACACCGCCTAAGAATAACGGTTGACCAGCGCTCCTCTCCCGGTTGCCGATACTGTTACCCGTGACCGAAAGCTCACGGGACCCCCGGCCGGTGGTCCGGCGCGCGCGAACGTCCGACGTCCCCGCGATCAAACAACTCGTCGACACGTACTCCGGGCGCATCCTGCTGGAGAAAAACCTCGTCACGCTCTACGAGGCCGTCCAGGAGTTCTGGGTGGCCGAGTACGAGGGCAGGGTGGTCGGCTGCGGGGCGCTGCACGTGCTGTGGTCGGACCTCGGCGAGGTGCGCACCGTCGCCGTCGACCCGGCGATGACCGGCCACGGCATCGGCCACGCGATCGTCGACCGGCTGCTCGAGGTGGCCCGCGAGCTGCAGCTGGAGCGGTTGTTCGTGCTGACCTTCGAGACCGAGTTCTTCGGCAAGCACGGGTTCACCGAGATCGAGGGCACGCCCGTCACCGCCGAGGTGTACGAGGAGATGTGCCGCTCCTACGACATCGGCGTCGCCGAATTCCTGGACCTCAGCTACGTCAAGCCCAACATCCTGGGCAACTCCCGGATGCTGCTGGTGCTCTAGCCCGGCGAGCAGACACAAAAGCCCGCGACACGCCGAGGAATTGGGCGCTTTTGCGTCTGTTCGCGCTACTCCGGGTCGCCGTCGCCGCTGCCGCCGCGGATCAGGGCCAGCGTTCCGGCCAGCTCGTCGGGCTTGACCAGCACCTCGCGCGCCTTGGACCCTTCGGACGGCCCGACGATGCCGCGGGTCTCCATCAGGTCCATCAGCCGGCCGGCCTTGGCGAAACCGACGCGCAGCTTGCGCTGCAGCATCGAGGTCGAGCCGAACTGGCTGGACACCACCAACTCGACGGCCTGCAGGAACACGTCCATGTCGTCGCCGATGTCGGGATCGACGTCGGTGCGTTCGCCGGTCGGCTTGGCGGCGGTGACGCCCTCGGTGTATTCGGGTTCGGCCTGGTCTTTGCAGGCGCTGACGACGGCCTGGATCTCCTCGTCGGAGACGAACGCGCCCTGCAAGCGGACGGTCTTGCTGGCGCCCATCGGCAGGAACAGCGCGTCGCCCATGCCGATCAGCTTCTCCGCGCCGGCCTGGTCCAGGATGACCCGGCTGTCGGTGAGCGACGACGTGGCGAACGCCAGCCGCGACGGCACGTTCGTCTTGATCAGGCCTGTCACCACGTCCACCGACGGGCGCTGGGTGGCCAGCACCAGGTGGATGCCCGCGGCGCGGGCCTTCTGCGTGATCCGCACGATCGCGTCCTCGACATCGCGCGGCGCCGTCATCATCAGGTCGGCCAGCTCGTCGACGATCGCCACGACGTAGGGATAGGGCCGGTATTCGCGCTGGCTGCCCAGCGGCGCCGTGATGGCGCCCGATCGCACCTTCTCGTTGAAGTCGTCGATGTGGCGCACCCGCGAGGCCTGCATGTCCTGGTAGCGCTGCTCCATCTCCTCGACCAGCCACGCCAGCGCGGCCGCGGCCTTCTTCGGCTGGGTGATGATCGGGGTGATCAGGTGCGGAATGCCTTCGTACGGCGTCAGTTCCACCATCTTCGGGTCGATCAGGATCATCCTGACCTCCTCCGGGGTGGCGCGGGCCAGCAGCGACACCAGCATCGAGTTGACGAAGCTGGACTTGCCGGAACCGGTGGAGCCGGCCACCAGCAGGTGCGGCATCTTGGCCAGGTTGGCCGAGATGAAGTCGCCCTCGATGTCCTTGCCCAGCCCGATCACCAGCGGGTGGTGGTCGCGGCGGGTCGACGGCGCCGTGAGCACGTCGGCCAGCCTGACCATCTCCCGGTCGGTGTTGGGCACCTCGATGCCCACGGCGGACTTGCCGGGGATCGGCGCCAACATGCGCACGCTCTCGGTGGCCACCGCGTAGGCGATGTTCTTCTGCAGCGCGGTGATCTTCTCCACCTTGACGCCGGGCCCCAGCTCCACCTCGTAGCGGGTGACGGTGGGCCCGCGGGTGCAGCCGGTGACGGCGGCGTCGACCTTGAACTGGTTGAGCACCTCGGTGATGGCGTCGGCCATCACGGTGTTGGCGGCGCTGCGCTTTTTCGGCGGGTCGCCGGCCACCAGCAGGGTCAGCGAGGGCAGCGTATAGGGGCCCTCGACGACGCGGTCGACGATCCGGGTTTCCGGCTTCTTGGCGCGACGCCGGCTTCGCCCGGGCTCCGGGATGGTGGGCGTGTCGTCGGCGATCGGCTCGCCGAGCGCGGCCGGGGCGGGGGCCGCGGACGGCCAGGCCTGCGACTCCGGTTCACCGGACTCGTCGTAGTACCCGTCGGAGAAGTCCTCGCGCGGCTGCTCGTCGTCGTCGAACTCGTCGGCTTCCTGGTCATAGGGGTCATAGGCGTCGCCGCCGACCAGCCGGCCGCCGAACATGGCGCGGACGGCATCGGGCACCTCGCGGATGGTGGTGCCGGTCAGCAACAGCAGGCCGAACATGAAGCCGATGAACAGCAGCGGCGCGGCGATCCAGGGCGTCAGCCCGTCCGACAGCGGCCCGCCGATGGCGAAGCCGATGAATCCCGCGGCGCGACGGCGCAATTCGGGGTCCCCGGGCGAACCGGACCACAGGTGCCGCAGGCCGAGCGCCGACAGGGCGAGCAGGCTTGCGCCCAGGATCAGCCGGGGCCGGGCATCGGGATTGGGCTGGGTCCGCATCAACGTGACGGCCACCGCGGCGGTGACGACGGGCAGCGCCAGGACGCCCGCGCCGATGAAGGTTCGGATCAGCGTGTCGACCCACGCGCCGATCGGACGGGCGGCGTCGAACCACGAGCTCGCGGCTACCACGACGGAGACGCCGAGCAGCGCCAGCGCGATCCCGTCGCGGCGGTGTCCGGGGTCGATGTCGTGGGCCCGCCCGATGGAGCGGGCCGCGCCGCCGGCGCCCCGCGCCGTCAGCAGCCAGGCGGCGCGCACGGCCCGCCCGCAGGTCAGCCCGGTGGCGACGAGCAGCGAGCGGTTGCGGCGTCTGGCGGGCCTGCTCGCCGCCCGGCGGGGCGCCGGGCGCGGCTTCCGGGGCCCGCCGCTGCGCGAACTGGCCTTTGACCTGCTCGTTCGGCTACCGGAGCGGGCGGCGGTCTTACTGGGCATGGGGCCAAGGGTAGTCGCAAACACCTCATCTACACCACCCGCCACACTGGCAACGACCGCCGGGCGCCGACCGCGGCGGGCGGTGCCTGAGTAGGGTGGCGAATGCCCACCCCCTCAGGCACCCAGGAGGCCCCCGCATGCCCGTCGTCGTCGTCGCCACCATGACCGTCAAACCCGAATCGGTCGACACCGTCCGCGACATCCTCACCAACGCGGTTTCCGAAGTGCACGACGAGCCGGGATGCCAGCTGTACTCGCTGCACCAGAGCGGCGAGACGTTCGTGTTCGTCGAACAGTGGGCGGACGAAGAGGCGCTCAAGACGCACAGCACCGCGCCCGCGATCGGCAAGATGTTCGCGGCGGCGGGCGAGCACCTGGCCGGGGCGCCGGACATCAAGATGTTGCAGCCGGTTCCCGCCGGCGACCCGGCCAAGGGGCAGCTGCGCGCCTGATGGCCGGGCCACTGACGGGCAAAGTCGCGCTGGTCACCGGCGCCGCGCGCGGTCAGGGCCGCGCGCACGCCGTGCGGCTGGCCGCCGACGGCGCGAATGTGATCGCGGTGGACCTGTGCGAGCAGATCGCCAGCGTCCCCTACCCCCTGGCCACCCCGGACGACCTGGCGGCCACCGTCAAGCTCGTCGAGGACACCGGCGCGCGCATCGTCGCCCGCCAGGGTGATGTCCGCGACCGGCCGTCGCTGTCCACCGCGCTGCAGGCGGGCCTGGACGAGTTCGGCCGCCTCGACATCGTCGTGGCCAACGCCGGGATCGCGCCCATGCAGTCCGGCGACGACGGCTGGCGCGACGTGATCGACGTCAACCTCACCGGCGTCTACAACACCATCAAGGTCGCGATACCGACGATGACCAAGCAGGGCACCGGCGGATCGATCGTGCTGATCAGTTCGGCCGCGGGGCTCGCCGGCATCGCCAGCATCGACGCCGGCTCCGTCGGTTACGCCGCCGCCAAACACGGGGTGGTCGGGTTGATGCGCGTGTACGCCAATCTTCTTGCCCCACAAAACATTCGGGTCAACTCCATCCACCCGTCCGGCGTCGACACCCCGATGATCAACAACGAGCTCACCCGGCAGTGGCTGGCCGATTTGATCGCCCGATCCGATGTACCCCCGGACATGGGCAACGCGCTGCCGGTGCAGGTGATGCAGCCCGAAGACATCGCCAATGCTGTGGCGTGGCTGGTGTCCGACCAGGCCCGCTACCTCACCGGCGTCGCGTTACCCGTCGATGCGGGCTTTTTGAACAAGAAGTAGGCCATGGCACGAAATCCCGCTGCGCAGACCGCCTTCGGCCCGATCGTGCTGGCGGCGGTCGAACGCAACGAGCCGCCCGGCCGCCGGCTGGTCGACGACGACCTCGCCGAATTGTTCCTGCCGCGCCCGCTGCGCTGGCTCGTCGCCGCGACGCGATGGGCGCCCGCCCGCCGCCTGATGGTCCGCGGATCGGAGTACACCGGCCCCGGGCTGTGGGCCAACCTCGCCTGCCGCAAGCGGTTCATCGCCGACAAGCTCGAGGAGGCGCTGCCCGACATCGACGCGGTCGTCATCCTCGGCGCCGGTTTCGACACCCGCCCCTACCTGCTGACTCGGCGGGTGCGCCGCCCGGTCTTCGAGGTGGACCTGCCGGTCAACATCGCCAGGAAGGCGAACACCGTTCGGCGGGTGCTGGGCGGATTGCCGATGTCGGTTCGGTTGGTGCCGTTGGACTTCGAGCGCGACGACCTGCTCACCTCGCTGGCCGAGCACGGCTACCGCACCGACTACCGGGCATTCTTCATCTGCGAGGGCGTCACCCAGTACCTCACCGAAGACGGGGTCCGGCGCACCCTCGAAGGCCTGCGCGCGGCCGCCCCGGGCAGCCGACTGGTGTTCACCTACGTGCGCCGGGACTTCATCGACGGCACGAACCGGTACGGCACCCGCACGCTGTACCGCAATGTCCGTCAGCGCCACCAACTGTGGCACTTCGGCCTGCAGCCCGACGAGGTCGCGGAGTTCGTCGCCGAGTACGGCTGGCGGCTGGTTGAGCAGGCCGGTCCCGACGAGCTCGTCGAGCGTTACGTGGCACCCACCGGCCGGAAACTCGCCGCCTCCCAACTGGAATGGTCGGCCTACGCGGAAAAGATCTAGGGCGCCGCGACACATAAACCCTTGCGACGACACGCCGAAAACCGTCGCAGCGCTTTATGTCTCGCGAGGCGGCTCAGACCTCGATGACCGTCGGCACGATCATCGGCTGCCGACGGTAGGTCTCGCCGACCCACTTGCCCACCGTGCGGCGCACCCCCTGGGCGATCCGGACGGGGTCGGTCACGTCGGCGGCGACCAGCTGCTCCAGCTCCGCCTCGACCTTGCGCACCGCGGGCTCGAGCGCCTTGGGGTCCTCGGAGAACCCGCGCGAAAACAGTTGCGGCGCGGCGGCGGGACGGCCGGTGCCGCGCTGCACCACGACGGTCACCGCGACGAAACCCGACGACAGGATGAGCCGCTCGCCCAGGGTGATGTCGCCGACGTCGCCGGTGATCAACCCGTCGACGAACATCTTGCCGACGGGCACCGCCCCGGCGATGGCGGCCTTGCCGGCCACCAGGTCGACGCTGACGCCGTTCTCGGCCAGCATGATCGACTCCTCGGGCACCCCCGCGCGCGCCGCCAGCTTGGCGTTGGCCCGTAGCATCCGCCAGGTGCCGTGCACCGGCATCACGTGGCGCGGCCGCACCCCGTTGTAGAGGAACAGCAGCTCGCCGGCGTAGGCGTGACCCGAAACGTGCACGCGCACTTGCTGGTTGGTGACGACGCGCGCCCCGATCTTGGCCAGCGAGTCGATGACCCCGTACACCGCCTCCTCGTTCCCCGGGATCAGCGAGGATGACAGGATCACCAGGTCCTCGGGCGTGAGGGTGATGCTGCGGTGCTCGCCGCGCGACATCCGGGACAATGCCGACATCGGCTCGCCCTGGGTGCCGGTGGTGATCAGCACCACCCGCTCGGGCGGCATCATCTCCGCGGCGGAGATCTCGATGAGATCGGAATCGTCGACCCGCAGAAAACCCAGCTCCCGGGCGATGCCCATGTTGCGCACCATGGATCGCCCGACGAACGACACCCGCCGGCCCAACGCCACCGCCGCGTCGATGATCTGCTGCACCCGGTCCACGTTGGAGGCGAAGCAGGCCACGATGACGCGGCCGTCGGCGCCCCGGATCAGCCGGTGCAGGGTCGGGCCCACCTCGCTTTCCGAGGGCCCGACACCGGGGATCTCGGAATTGGTCGAGTCGCACAGGAACAGGTCCACGCCCGCGTCGCCCAGCCGGGACATGCCGGGCAGGTCGGTGGGCCGGCCGTCGAGCGGGAGCTGGTCGAGCTTGATGTCGCCGGTGTGCAGCACGGTCCCCGCGCCCGTGTGCACCGCGATGGCCAGCGCGTCGGGGATGGAGTGGTTGACGGCGAAGTACTGGCACTCGAACACGCCGTGCGTGCTGCGCTGCCCCTCGGCGACCTGCACGAAGACCGGCTTGATGCGGTGCTCGCGGCATTTGGCGGCGACCAGCGCCAAGGTGAACTTCGAGCCGACGACCGGGATGTCGGGGCGCAGCCTGAGCAAAAACGGGATCGCCCCGATGTGGTCCTCGTGCGCGTGGGTCAGCACCAGGGCCTCGACGTCGTCGAGCCGCTCCTCGATGTGGCGCAGATCCGGCAGGATCAGGTCGACGCCGGGCTCGTCGTGGGTGGGGAACATCACCCCGCAGTCGATGATCAGCAGGCGGCCCAGGTGCTCGAAAACGGTCATGTTGCGGCCGATTTCGTTGATGCCGCCCAGCGCGGTGACCCGCAACCCGCCCGGACTGAGAGGACCCGGCGGGGTGAGGTCTACATCCACTGGTAAACCGTCCTTTGGCTCACCGAAGCACCGACGCCGCGCGCAGGTCGGCGGCCAGCGCCTCGCTCTGCGCCGCCGTCGCCGGCATCTGCGGCAGCCGGGGGTCGCCCGCGTCGAAGCCCTGCAGGCGCAGACCCGCCTTCGACATCGTCACCCCACCGAGCCGGGCCATCGCGTTGCACAGCGGTGCGAGGCCGACGTTGATCTTCCTTGCGGTGGCGATGTCCCCGGAATTGAAGGCGGACAACAACTCCCGCAACTGCCCCGCCGCGACGTGGGCGATCACGCTGATGAAGCCGGTCGCACCCATCGCCAGCCATGGCAGGTTCAGCGCGTCGTCCCCGGAGTAGTAGGCCAGGCCGGTCTCGGCCATGATCTGGCCACCGGCGTGCAGATCGGCCTTGGCGTCCTTGATGCCGACGATGTTCGGGTGGGCGGCCAGCGCATGGATGGTCTCGGTCTCGATCGGTATCACCGAGCGCGGCGGGATGTCGTAGAGCAGCACCGGCAGGTCGGTCGCGTCGGCGACCGCCGTGAAATGCGCGACGAGCCCGGACTGCGGCGGCTTGGAGTAGTACGGCGTGACCACCAGCAGGCCGTGTGCTCCCTCGGCCGCGCAGGCCTTGGCCAACCGGACGCTGTGGGCCGTGTCATAGGTGCCCGCGCCGGCGATGACGCGGGCCCGGTCGCCCACCGCCTCCAGCACCGCCCGCAGCAGCTCGAGCTTCTCGTCGTCGGTGGTGGTCGGCGACTCGCCGGTGGTTCCGGAGACCACCAGGCCGTCGCACCCCCCGTCCACCAGCCGGTTTGCCAGCTGCGCCGCCTTCGCGGTGTCCAGGGAGCCATCGCCCGCAAAGGGAGTGACCATCGCGGTCAGCAGGGTTCCCAGCCGTGCCGGGGCGTCGAATCCGACGGTGCTCACGGTCTTCAGGTTACCTGGCGGTACCAAGGCCTTTTGTTACCGCCGCGAGCGCGCGTGTTTGTACGGCGACACGCCGCAAATCGCGTACAACCGTGCACCCTCGCGCCGATCCGCCAGTTAGGCCTCGGTGGCCAACGGACTCGTCGCGACCTCGGTCCCGTCGGCCAGGGTGGACACCTCGAAGTCGGCGAACACGGCCGGCGCGACGCCGACGAGCTGGCGCAGGCACTCGATGGCCAGCCGCCGGATCTCCACGTCGGCGTGCTCGCTGGCGCGCATGGCGATGAAGTGCCGCCACGCCCGGTAGTTGCCGGTCACCACGATGCGGGTCTCGGTGGCGTTGGGCAGCACCGCCCGCGCGGCCTGGCGCGCCTGCTTGCGCCGCAGGATCGCGCTCGGCTGGTCGGCGAACTTGGCCTCCAGCCGGGCCAGCAGCTCGGTGTAGGTGGCCCGGCTGGCGTCGGCGGCCTCGGTGAGGATCCGCCGCAGTTCGGGGTCGTCGTCCATCCCGGGCGGGACGACGATCCGCGAGTCGCCCTCCGGCACATAGCGTTGCGACAGCTGCGAGTAGGAGAAATGCCGGTGCCGGATCAGCTCGTGCGTGCACGATCGCGAGACGCCGGTGATGTAGAACGACACGCTCGCGTGCTCGAGCACCGAGAAGTGCCCGACGTCGATGATGTGCTTGATGTAGCCGGCGTTGGTCGCCGTCTTGGGGTTGGGCTTCGACCAGCTCTGATAGCAGGCCCGTCCGGCGAATTCGGTGAGCGCAGAGCCGCCTTGGACGTCGGGGCCGTCGGTGGCCCACGGCACGTCCGGCGGCGCCAGGAACTCCGTCCTGGCGATCAGCTGCACGCGCAGCGGGGCGGTCTGGGCCACGGCGCTCACCTTAACGCGACGGCCGCACGGCGAGCTCACCCGATATCAGCGGCGGGAGCACGGCGTCGCGGAAGGCCGCCAACCGCAGGTTTTCGGCGCGCCGCGCGTGGCACAGTTCGCCGAGGCCGGTGGTCGTCCGCGCCGCCGCGGGCGCCAGCCGACGGACGTCGCGGACCAGAACCTCCAGCAGGTCGCGCGGTTGAATCCGCTGGTGGCTGGCCGAGGTCCCGGCGACCCGGCGTTGCAGCGTCTCGGTGACGGCGGGTTGCCGCAGCGCCGACCACAGGGCCGACGCGTCGACCCCGACCGGTCTGAGCACCACGAATTCCGTGCTGGCCAAGGCCATTTGCGACGGCACGGCCGGCACGTTCCAGATGCGCGGGATCCTGGGATTGAGCTTCGCGAACAAGACGCACGGCTGCGACAGGAGGAACTTGGCGCTGCGCACCGATCCGGCGGACACGACGGCGGGGTTCGCGCCGTTGTCGAACGCCGGCAGGCTGAAGTGGGCGACGACGTCGCCGAACCCGGCCGGGCCGACAAGCGCCGTCGACCGCTCGGCCAGGCAAGACAACGGGACGTGCTCGGGCACCGCCTCGACGATGGCCACCATCAGGCGTTCGGCGGCGGCGATCACGCGTTCGTTGGCGGCGATCTTGTCGTCGACGGCGCCGAGCACCTCGGCGATCCGGCGGCGGTGCGGCGCCGCGACGGTCGCGACCGAGACGTCGCGCAGGATCCGCTGGTTGAGCAGGGGCTGGCCCGACCCGGTCCGCTGTTCACCCAGCCCGCAGGTGTGCAGCGCGTAATACCAATACCGGGTGTCCGCGGGCTCCTTGGCCCGGCAGACCAGCGCGTTGTCGGTGACCCAGACGTCGGAGTCGCAATACCGCAGACTGCCGCAATACGATCCGACACGGCCCAGCACGATGAGCGGGCCGGTCGCGTTGCGTTGTGCCGCATAGCCGATCGCCCCGTTGGCGCCGTAGACGCGGAAGCACCCGTCCGGCGCCCGACGCGGCGGGCTGGTGCCGTTGCTGAACTCCAGGTGGTCGCCGAGCCTGACCCTCACCGCAGGCGCTCCAGCTGTTCGCGCACCACCATGTCCAGTCGCGCGGATTCGTCGAGCGCCGCCAGCAGGTCGCCGGTCAGCCGGGCGACCTTCTGCTCGACGGGCTCCCCGTCGTCGGCGGCGGCGGGCGGACCCACATACCGTCCGGGGGTCAGGGCGTAGCCCGCGGCCCTGATCTCGTCCAGCGACGCCGATCTGCAGAAGCCCGGAACGTCATGGTAGGTAAGGCCTTTGGCGGCGGCCGACTGCGATCCACACCAGGCGTGGTAGGTGTCGCCGATGCGGGCGACGTCCGCGTCGCTCAGCGCGCGCTCCGCCCGATCAACCAGGTGGCCGAGCCCGCGGGCGTCGATGAACAGCACCTGGCCGGACCGGCCGCCCTTGTCCCGCGCGAAGAACCACAGGCACACCGGGATGCCGGTGCTGCGAAACAACTGCCCGGGCAACGCCACCATGCACGTCACCAGGTCCGCCTCGACGATCCGGGCTCGAATGTCACCCTCCCCGAGCACATTCGACGACATCGAGCCGTTGGCCATCACGACGCCGGCCTTGCCGCCCGGCGCCAGCTTGGACAGGATGTGCTGAATCCAGGCGTAGTTGGCGTTGGTGACGGGCGGAATGCCGAAGCGCCAGCGCGGGTCTCGTTCGTCGCGGGCCCAATCCTTGATGTTGAAGGGCGGATTGGCCAGCACGTAGTCCATCTGCACGCCGGCGTGCAGGTCGTCGGCGAACGTGTCGGCCCAGCGCGCACCCAAGCCGGTGTCGTCGATGCCGTGGACGGCGAGGTTCATCTTCGCCATCCGCCAGGTCTGCTCGACGCTTTCCTGGCCGTAGATCGTCACTTTCGCGGGATCGCCGTCGCGCGCGGCGACGAACCGCCCGGTCTGCACGAACATTCCGCCCGATCCGCAGCACGGGTCGTACACCCGGCCGCTGGACGGTTCGAGCACCTCGACGATCACCCGCACCACGCAGGGCGGGGTGAAGAATTCGCCGCCCCGCCGGCCTTCGGCCCGGGCGAAATTGCCCAGGAAGTACTCGTACACCTCGCCCATCAGGTCCCGCGCGGGGCGGCCGCCCTCGGAATCGAATTGCGCGCCGTCGAGCAGGCGCACCAGCTCGCCGAGCCGGCGCGCGTCGAGGTTTTCGTACAGCCGCGGCAACCCCGTGGCCGCCATGGCGTCGTCGACGAGCCGGCCGATGTCCGGCGATTCCGCGTTGCGCGCCAAGGATTTCCACCGCGGCGCGTCGGCGTGCCGCAGGAACACCAGCCCGAGGACGGCGTCCTTGTACTGGCCGGCCGACAGGCAGCCGCGCAGCTTGTTGGCCGCCTTCCACAGCGTGCCTTCGAGCTCCTTGTCCGTGGCCCGCATCACGCGGCCGCCCGCAGGTCACGGGCCAGGTCGCCCCGGGTGGACACGCTGAAGCCGCCCAGGCCCAGCCACGACGCCATGGACCGCAGCTCGCCGGCCAGCGCGTCGACCACGCGCGGTCGCGGGGTGTCGGGCTCGCCGAAGGCACCGAGCACGCGCAGCGAGCCGGCGGCGCGGTCGGCCTTGAGGTCGACGCGCGCCACCAGCCGCCCGTCCAGCAGCAACGGCCACACGTAGTAGCCGTACCGGCGCTGGGCGGCCGGCGTGTAGATCTCGAGGCGGTAGACGAAATCGAACAGCCGCTCGACCCGGGGCCGGAAGAAGATCAGCGGGTCGAACGGGCACAGCAGCGCGGTGCCGCGGTCGGCCCGCGGCACCGTCCGGCCCGCCCGCAGGTACGCCGGCGCGGTCCAGCCGTCGACGTCGACCCGCTCGATCTCCCCTGCGGACAGCAACTCGGCGATCGCCGGCTTGACCTGCTGGGCCGACAGCCGGAAGTAATCCCGGATGTCGGCCTCGGTGCCCACGCCCAGCGCGGTGGCGGCCCGCAACGTCAGCTCCCGGACGGCCTCGCCGTCGTCCACCTCGCGGGCCAGCACGCTCGCCGGCAGCACCCGCTCCACCAGGTCGTAGTGCCGCGCGAAGCCGACCCGGGTGGCCGTCGTCAGCACGCCCGAGGCGAACAGCGCCTCGGCGACCCATTTGGTGTCGCTGCGCGTCCACCACCTGCCCTTCTCGCGCCGCGGCTCGGCCTCCAGGTGCTCCTCGATCTGCCCGGCGGTGCTGGGCCCGAGCTCGGCGACGGCGGCGACGACGCGCTCCGCGAGCTCGGGGTTGGCCTTGACGATGTGGGTGCCCCAGCGGCCGTGCCGGTATTGCCGCATCCGCCAGCGCAGCAGCGGCCAGTCGTCGACGGCCATCAGCGCGGCCTCGTGCGCCCAGTACTCGGCCAGCAGCCGCGACGGGCGCGGCCCCCAGGCCGCGCGGTCCAGCACGTCGCGGTCGTAGGGGCCGAGTCGGCTGAACACCGGCGCGTAGTGCGCGCGTACCGCCACCGACACCGAATCCAGTTGCAGCACTTGAATTCTCGAGATGAGCCGCTTGAGATGCGCGCGGGTGATCGGCCCGGCGGGCCGCGGCTCGCTAAATCCTTGGGCCGCAACGGCAATTCGGCGGGCCTGCGCGGCGGACAGCCCCGGGGTCCGGATCGACACGCGCCGAGAATACCGGCTCTGCGGCTGCTCCCGGCGGCGACGCGACCGGGCTCAGCCCGCGCGGGCTTTGCCGTCCGCCGCCACCAGCGCGCCGGCCTCCGGCGGATTCTTGCGTTCGTCGTAGGCCGACTCGAGCGCGGCCGGGACCGGTTCCAGGTCGCGGTAGACGGCCATCAATTCCTCGAGGATCTTGATCCGGTGCCGGCTCGCCTCGTCGACCGCACGCTGAGCCCGCTCGCGATAGTGATCGGCTTCCTGCTTGGCGTCGCCGAGGAGCTGCTCACGCGCCTTCTGGGCGTCGGCTCGCATGCCGGCCAGTTCGTCCTCGAGCTGCTGTTTGGCCTCGGCGTACTCGGCCTCCATGGCCTTGCGCTGCTCCGCCATGTCGGCCAGCACCTCGTCGCGCCTGCGTTGGGCGGCCTCGGCCTCGGCCTCGGCCGCCGCGATCAGCGCTTCCGCCTCGGCGCGCGCCTCGGCCTGCATCTCCGAAGCCTCGTCGACCGCGCGCCGCAGCATCTTGGCCATCCGCTGTTGCACCGCGTGGGGCGAGGTGGACGTCTCGGTGAGGAGGGCGATCTCCTTGCGCAGGGCGGCCGCCTCCTCGCCCGATTCCCTCAGCCTGGCCCGCAGGCTCTCGACGTCGTCGCGCAGCAACTGCTGCTTGGTGGCCAACATCTCGATGTGCGCGTCGACCGCGCCGGGGTCGTAGCCCCGGAACATGCGCGTGAACGTCTTCGCGGGTTCGGTTATCACTGCCAATTCCCCCTCCTGGCAACGTCTGGTGAAAAACCCCGGCGACACCGACCCCGCGTCCGAGTATGGCACGGGCGCCGATCCGGGCTCAGGCCCGGCGGTAGCTGTGGAACCGGTACCGCGGCCCCGCGCGGCTGACCTGCCACTCCCCCGTCTCGCCCAGCCACGACTCGTCGAGCACCGGGGCCAGCGCGTCCTCGTCGTCGCGCACCAGGTCGATCTCGACCTCGGTGACCTCGCAGCGGGCGGCCAGCGGCAGCGCGAGCGCATAGACCTCCGCGCCGCCGATCACCCACGCGTCGGGCTCGGTGAGCGCGGCCTCGAGCGAACCGGCGACCTCGGCCCCGTCGGCCCGGTAGTCGGGCTGCCGGGTCAGCACCACGTTGCGGCGGCCGGGCAGCGGACGGACCCGGGCCGGCAGCGACTCCCAGGTCCGCCGGCCCATCACCACCGTGTGCCCCAGGGTGATCTGCTTGAACCGGGCCAGGTCCTCGGGCACCCGCCACGGGATGTCACCGCCGCGCCCGATGACGCCCGACGTCGACTGAGCCCAGACCAGGCCCAGGGAGGTCATGTACGGCTCATACGGCGACGGGGGCTTTGATCGCCGGGTGCGGGTCGTAGTTCCTCACGACGACGTCGTCATAGGTGTAGTCGAAGATCGAATCGCGTTGCGCCAGAACGAGTTCCGGATACGGCCGGGGCTCACGGGCCAGCTGGGTGCGCACCTGTTCGACGTGGTTGTCGTAGATGTGACAGTCGCCGCCGGTCCAGACGAACTCGCCCACCGACAGTCCGGCCTGGGCCGCCATCATGTGGGTGAGCAGCGCGTAGCTGGCGATGTTGAACGGCACCCCGAGGAACAGGTCCGCGCTGCGCTGGTACAGCTGGCAGCTCAGCCGCCCGTCGGCCACGTAGAACTGGAAGAACGCGTGGCACGGCGGCAGCGCCATCCGCGGGATGTCGCCGACGTTCCACGCCGACACGATGATCCGCCGCGAATCGGGATCGGTGCGCAGCAACTCCAGTGCGGCGCTGATCTGGTCGACGTGCTCGCCCGACGGGGTCGGCCAGGACCGCCATTGCACGCCGTAGATCGGTCCGAGATCGCCCGTGTCGCTTGCCCATTCGTCCCAGATGGTGACGCCGTGCTGGTGCAGCCACGCGACGTTGGAGTCGCCGCGCAGAAACCAGAGCAGCTCGTAGACCACCGACTTGAGGTGCACCCTCTTGGTGGTCAGCAGCGGGAAGCCGGCCGACAGGTCGTAACGCAGCTGCCGGCCGAACAGGCTGCGGGTTCCGGTGCCGGTGCGGTCGGATTTCACCGCGCCACTCTCGAGCACGAGGCGGAGCAGATCCTCGTAGGGGGTGGGGATCGACACGCGGTCAGCTTACTTCGGTGCGTAAGGAGTAGAACGGATCCCATGCCGAAGATCACCGACAGCGTCACCACTCCCGACGGCTCCTGCCCCGTCCGCCTGTTCACGCCCGAAGGCCCGGGCCCCTGGCCCGGCGTGATCATGTACTGCGATGCCGGCGGGGTGCGCGACACCTTCGACCAGATGGCCGCCAAGCTGGCCGGATTCGGTTATGCCGTCCTGCTTCCCGACGTGTACTACCGCAGCGGCGACTGGGCGCCGTTCGACATGGCCACCGTGTTCGGCGACGCCAAGGAACGCGGGCGCCTGTTCGCCATGATCGGCAGCATCACACCCGACAAGATGGCAGGCGACGCGGGCGCCTTCTTCGACTACCTGGCCGCGCGGCCCGAGGTGTCCGGGCAGCGCTTCGGCGTGTGCGGGTATTGCATGGGCGGCCGGACCTCGTTGGTGGTGGCCGGGCGCCTCCCCGAGCGCGTCGCCGCCGCCGCGTCCTTCCACGGCGGCGGGCTGGTGAGCGACGGCGCGGACAGCCCGCACCTGCTGGCCGACCGGATGACCGCCAAGGTCTACGTGGGCGGCGCCGAGAACGACGCGTCGTTCACCGCCGATCACGCCGAGCAGCTCGACAAGGCGCTGACGGCGGCGGGCGTCGAACACACCATCGAGTGGTACCCGGCCGGCCACGGGTTCGCGGTCCCCGACAACCCGCCCTATGACCCGGCCGCCGACGAGCGGCACTGGGCGGCGATGACGGAGCTCTTCGGTTCGGCGCTATAGCGCCAAGCCGGTGCCGCCGCTTGCGCCGAGCGTCTCGAGCAGCAGCGCCGCGGCCACCGTCGCCCCGTCGGTGCGGATCTCGCCGGCCAGCGCGCCGGCTCGCGCGCGGGTGTCGGGGGCCAGGGCGGTCGCCAGCGCGCAGGACAGGGCGTCCGTCGTCGGCGCCGCCCCGCACAGCGCGGCCCCGACGCCCAGCTGGGCGACCCGGCGCGCCCAGTACAGCTGGTCGGCCCCCTGCGGCACCACCACCTGGGGCGCGCCGGCCCGCGCGGCCGCCGTCGTCGTGCCCGCGCCGCCGTGGTGCACGACGGCGGCGACCCGGGCGAACAGCGCCTGCTGGTTGACCTCGCCCACGGCAACGCAGTCGTCGCCCCGGTCGATCGGCGCCAGGCCGGCCCAGCCCCGGGCGAGCACCGCGCGGCGGCCCTGCGCCCGGATCGCCGCGATGGCCGCCCGCGAGGTGGCCTCGAGCGCGGGCACGGGCATGCTGCCGAACCCCACGTACACCGGGGCGTCGCCGGCGTCCAGGAACTCCACCAGCTCGCCGGGCAGCGGGCGGGTGTCCTGCACCAGCCAGGCGCCGGTTTGGACGACGTCGAGATCAGCGGGCAAGGGCCACGGGCCCAGGGTCGGGTCCGCCGCCAGCCAGGGACGCTCGGCGATGGCGTGGTCACGGACGTTGTCGACCGGCGGCAGGCCGATCGATGCTCGGTGCGCGTTGAGCGTGGCGCCGAAGTGGGCGTTGGCGTTTCGGCCATCCAACTCCCACAGCACCCGGTTGTCGACCGCGCCGGGCGGCAGCGGCGCGGTCCAGAACGACGGCGGCGGGTGGTGCGGTGACGGCAGATCGGTCGGGTGATAGCTCGCGTAGACGTAGTGAATGCCCAGCATTTCGGCCGCCGAGCGCGCGCCGGCCGCGGCGGGCAGCAGGCCCGCCGCCACCAGGGCATCGCAGTCCTGCGCCGCCGCGGCCACCGCGTCGAACTGCGCTGCGATCAGCTCGTCGACGTGCCGCCGCAGGTCCGCCTCCGACGGCGGCGTCGCCGCGGCCGTCAGCGCGCGCACCGACTCCCCGAACGGCACCAGCGGCACGCCGAGACCGGCCGCCCGTTCGGCGAACTCCTCGTCCGGGGGCGCGCAGATGCGGACCTCGGCGCCGAGGGCCCGCAACTCGACGGCGAGACCGAGCAGCGGCTCGACGCCGCCGCGCGAATCGTATGTCGAGAGCAACGCACGCATTTGGCTACTGTGCGGCAGCGCCCAGCGCCCGGCGAACCCACGATGGCCACCCGGAGCACTTTGCCGGACGAAATGGTTTTGATCTTTCTGAGCGAAACGCCGGGGCAAGGCGGTCGCCGGCCCGAGTTAGCGAATCCCGCCAGGAGGAAGTTGCTGCCCGCGGTTATCGCCGGTGACCGGGGCTTTCGACGGGTAGCGGTGATGCGTCCTTGAGTTTGCTGAACTGGCGCCCTGCGGAGACGAAATGGCACTGTGCAGCTAATAACGCGCGCAGCGAAATCTCCGCTGATGCGGTGGAAGACGCGCCGGCTTAATTAGGCATGTGGCAAATAGCTAATGCCGCCTGCGAACTGTGGACTTATCACGCCACTTCCCATACCATTTGCTGTCATCGCATTCTAAGTGCGCGCAATTTCCCGCATCGGAGCGAAATGCCAGGGCGACGACGGGGGTAGGCGTGATCGGGAAGATTCCCACAGCCGTCAACGGTCGACGAATCGAGCGTCGAAGCCCGCGGCCCCCGGATCACCTGCCGATCGACGAACTGCACCGCATGCCGGCTTTGGTCGTCCTGAACAGGCTGCCGGCGCCGGCCCTGGCGGTTGACCGCCTTGGAACCATCCTGTTCGCCAACGGCTCGTTCTGCGAAATGGTGGGCCACTCTCCCGACGAGCTGCTCCAGATGGAGTTCGAACACCTCTTCCGCGACCTGCCGGCCGACGATCACTGGGTCGCGCTGATCGGCACGGGCGCCGAGCGGCTCGTCGAGCTGCGGCACAAATCCGGCCACTCGGTGTGGGCCAGCATGAGCAAGTCGGCGATGCGACGCCGCGACGACACCGTCGCGCTGGTCACCTTCCACGACCGCACCGAGGAGCGCTGGACCAACAGCGACACAGCGGGTCAAGAGTCCGGCAGGTCCACCAGCTGGGCCAGCCGGGTCCGGTGGCTATAGGCGGTGCCGAGCGCCAACTGGTCGCTCTTGGCGCGCTTGAGGTACAGGTGCGCCGGATACTCCCAGGTCATGCCGATGCCGCCGTGCAGTTGCACGCATTCCTCGGCCGCGTGCACGGCGATGCCGCTGCAGTAGGCCTGCGCGATCGCGGCCGCGGTGGGCGCGTCGTCATCGCCGCGGGCGCACGTGTCGGCCGCGTACCTGGCAGCCGCCGTCGCGGCGCCGACCTCGAACCACAGGTCCGCCAGCCGGTGTTTGATCGCCTGGTAGGAGCCGATCGGGCGCCCGAACTGCTTGCGCTGCTTGACGTAATCCAGGGTCGTGTCGAAACACCACTGCGCCAGCCCGAGTTGCTCGGACGCCAGCAGGGCCGCCGCCGTCTGCAGCGCTTCGGCCACCGCGGACTCCCCCGCTCCGACCGGTGACGACGGGGCCCGCGAAAAGCTAACGCTGGCAAGCGGTCTCGTCATGTCCAGCGCCAGCACCGGCGTCACCTGCACGCCTTGCGCCGTCCGGGGCACGGTGTGCAGCTCGAGCCCGTCCGGCCCCGCTGCGGGCACCACCAGCACGTCGGCCTCGGCTGCGCCCGCGACGCTGCCGACCAGTCCGCTCAGCCCGTCGGCCCCGGCGGTGACGCCCGCGACGGCGTCGCCCGGCGCGGTGGAGAGCGGCAGCACCAGCGCGGCGGTGAGCTCGCCCCGGGCCAGCGCGGGCACAGTCTCGCCGTCGCCGGCGCTCAGCAGCGCGACGGTGGCCAGCACCGCGCTGGACAGGAACGGCACCGGCGCGACGGCCCGCCCGATCTCCTCCATGACCACCGCGGCCTCGCGCGCGCCCGCGCCGGCGCCGCCGAGCGACTCGGGCACCAGCAGCCCCGCCACCCCGAGTTCGGCGGCGAGGGTCCGCCAAAGTGCTGAAAAGTCCTGTGGCTCAGGGCCGTAGGCTCGGGCGACCAGTTCGGGTGGGCAGCGGTCGGCGAACAGCTGGCGGACGCTGTCGCGCAGCGCCTCCTCGGTGTCGGAGTACAACAGATCGAGCGTGTCCTTGTCGGTCATCGGGGCAGGTCCTTCCACGCGACGTCCTTGTCGACGCGGTGTTCGCCCGGCAGACCGAGGATCCGCTCGGAGATGGTGTTGCGCAACACCTCCGACGTGCCGCCCTCGATGGAGTTGCCACGGGCCCGCAGGTAGCGGTATCCGGGCCCGCGGCCGATCAGGTCGACCGTTTCGGGCCTGCGCATGGTCCAGTCGTCGTAGCTCAGCCCGGCCTCGCCGTGCAGCTCGATCTCGAAACCCGAGATGGCCTGGGCCAGGCGGGCGAAGGCCACCTTCATGCCCGCACCCTCCGGCCCGGGCTGCCCGGTGCTGGCCTGCTGCCGCAGCCGCTCGCCGGCCAGCCGCAGCACCTCGGCGTCGACCCACAGCCGCATGAGCTCGTCGCGCATGGCGGGGTTGCGCAGCGCCGGCTCGCTTCGCCAGGCCCGGGTGACCTTGCCGATGTGGCCGCCCTCCCGCGGCGTTCCCGCTCGGGTGCCGATGGCGATGCGCTCGTTGTTGAGCGTGGTGGTCGCGACGCGCCAGCCGCCGCCCTCCGGGCCGAGCCGGTTGGCGTCCGGCACCCGTACGTCGGTGAGGAAAACCTCGTTGAATTCCGCCTCGCCGGTGATCTGACGCAGCGGCCGGACCTCGACCCCGGGCTGGGTCATGTCGCACAGGAAGTACGTCAGGCCGGCGTGTTTGGGCACCGTCGGATCGGTGCGCGCGACCAGGATGGCCATGCTCGCGTGCTGCGCCTGCGACGTCCACACCTTCTGCCCGTTGACGATCCAGTCGTCCCCTTGCAAACCGGACGCGCGCACCGCGCGGGTCGACACGCCGGCCAGGTCCGAGCCGGCACCGGGCTCGCTGAACAGCTGGCAGTAGATCTGTTCGCCGGTGAACAAGGGGCGCAGGAACTTTCGCTTCTGGTCGTCGGTCCCGAACGCCGCGATCGTCGGGGCCGCCATGCCCATGCCGATGTAGTTCTTGACGGTGCCGCCCACCGGCGCGCCGGCGGCGGCGAGCTCGGCGTCGACGAGTTCCTGGGCCTTGCGCGGCAGGCCCAGCCCGCCGAAGCCCTCCGGCAGGTGCACCCACGCCAGCCCCGCGTCGTATTGCGCCGCAAGGAATTCCCGCGGTTCGGTGACGGCAGGGTCGTGCTCGTCGAGCAGCGCCCGGACCCGCGCCTTGAGGTCGGCCTCGGGACTCATGGGGCCTGGAACCCCTGCGCGGGCCCCAGCAGCAGGCCGCCGTCGATCACCAACGTCTCCCCGGTGATCCAGCTCGCCGCGTCCGAGACCAGGAAGGCGACCGCGCCCGCCACATCGGCCGGCTCACCGATGCGCCCGAGCGCGATCGTCGCCGCCAGCGGGTCCTCGTGGTCCTTCCACAGCGCCTCGGCCAGCCTGGTGCGCACCACACCCGGCGCGATCGCGTTGACCCGGACGCGCGGCGAAAGTTCCAGCGCCAGTTGCTTGGTGGCGTGGATCAGCGCGGCCTTGGTGGCGTTGTACATGCCCATCGCCGGCGACTGGTGCAGGCCGCCGATCGAGGCGGTGTTCACGATCGCGCCGCCGTGCTCGCCCATCCACGACTTGACCACGAGCGACGTCCACAGCAGCGGGGCCCACAGGTTGACGTCGAAGATCTTGGTGAACCTGGCGTGGTCCTGGTCGATCAGCGGACCGTACGCCGGATTCGTTCCCGCGTTGTTGACCAGGATGTCGACGCGGCCGAAGCGCTCCAGCGTGAGATCCACACAGCGTCGCGCGGCCTCCTCGTCGACGGCGTGCGCGCCGACGCCGACGGCCTTCTCGCCGACCTGCGCCGCCGCCGCGTCCGCTGCCTCCTGTTTGCGGGCGGTCAGCACCACGTCGGCGCCGGCCGCCGCCAGCTGCTGCGCGATCGCCAGCCCGATCCCCCGCGACGCGCCGGTGATAATGGCCGTGCGGCCGGTCAAATCCTGTGAGGTCATCGCGGTGTGCCTTCCCGTTCGCTGCCCGGTTCGCTACAAGGATGTTTTACACACGTGTCTGGGTGGTATGCGACCCGCATGTTCACGAAATTAACCCTCGCGAAAAGACTGGTGGTGGGCGGGGCGGCCGCCGCGGCGATCGCGGCCGCGCCGATCGCCATGACCGATCCGGTTGCCTCCGCGGCGCCGGCCGCCCCCGCGCCCACGCACGTCGTCATCAAGGACGACCCGGGCGGCGGCGGCTGCGACGCCAACGGCAACTGCGGCTCGGGCGGGCAGAACCAGGGGCCCGGCGGCGGCCCCGGCGGGCAGGGCTGCGTGCCGGGTGTCGGCTGCGGCTCCGGCGGGCAGTTCGCCGGGCCCGGCGGCGTTCCTGGCGGCACGGGCTGCCTGCCGGGCGTCGGCTGCGGTTCGGGCCACGGATAACACGCGTCGACCCTCAGCCTCCCGGTAGCCTGGCGATCCAGGCCCGGGAGTCCGCGGGGTCGATGACGTCGTCGAGTTCGAACGTGGTGGCCGACCGCAGCGCCTTGCCGTGCTGGTAGGCCGCCGCCACAAGCTTGTCGAAGAGCTGTTCGCGCGCAACGGGATCCGCCTCCGCGGCGAGCTCCTTGCTGAAACCGAGCCGCACGGCGCCCTCCAGGCCCATGCCGCCGATCTCGCCGGTCGGCCAGGCCACCGTGAAGCGGGGCGCGCGAAAGGAGCCACCGGCCATCGCCATCGCGCCCAGGCCATAACCCTTGCGCAGGATGATCATTCCCAGCGGCACCGTCAGCCGGGCGCCGAGGACGAACATCCGGCCGAAGCGGCGGACGGCGGCCTCCCTCTCCGCGTCCGGACCCACCATGAATCCCGGTGTGTCGCAGAGCGATATCACCGGCAATTGGAACGACTCGCACAGGGCCAGGAAGTCGCCCGCCTTGTCGGCGGCCTCGGCGTCGATGGCGCCGCCGAGGTGGTGGGTGCTGTTGGCGATCAGCCCGTATGCCACGCCCTCGACGCGCACCAGCGCGGTGACGATCCCGACGCCGTAGTCGGGTCGCAGCTCCAGCACCGAACCGACGTCGACGACAGACGCGATCGCGCGGTGCACGTCGTAGGCGCGTAATCGGTTCTGCGGCACCACATGTCGGGCGAGCCGCGGATCGGGCGCCGCCCAGTCGCCGAGCGGACCACGGAAGTAGGACAGATATTGTTTGGCGAGCGCCACCGCGTGCGGCTCGTCGCGGGCCACCACGCTGACGACGCCGTTGTGCCGCTGCACGTCGACCGGCCCGATCGCCTCCGGCGGGTACACGCCCAGCCCGCCGCCCTCGATCATGGCCGGCCCGCCCATGCCGATGTTGGCGTCGGGCGTCGCGATGATCACGTCGCACACCCCGGCGAGCGCGGCGTTGCCGGCGAAGCAGCGGCCGGAGACTATCGACACCAACGGCACCCGTCCGTTCAGCGCGGCGAGCATCCGGAAGGTCGGCACGTCGAGCCCGGCGGCACCGCCGACGTCCGTGTCACCGGGCCGGCCGCCGCCGCCTTCGGCAAACAGCACCACCGGCAGGCGTTTTCGGGTGGCGAGCTCGAAGACGCGGTCGGTCTTGGCGTGGTTGCGCATGCCCTGCGTTCCGGCCAGCACGGTGTAGTCGTAGGACACCACGACGGCCGCGGCGCCGCCGATGGTGGCAAGCCCGGCGACCAGGCCGTCGGCCGGGGTGTTGGCGATCAGGTCATCTTCGGAGCGCCGGCTGCGCTGGGCGGCGATCGCCAGCGCGCCGTACTCGACGAAGCTGCCCGGGTCCACCAGGTCGGCGATGTTCTCACGGGCGGTGCGCCGGCCTCGCTCGTGCCGCTTGGCCACCGCCGCCGGCCGGCCCTCGTCGAGGGTGAGCAGGTGCCGGTGTACCACCTCGTCGAGGTCGGCGCGGGGCCGGTCGAGATCCATTACTGCCGAGTGGAACTCGTCGTCGGCTCCGGCCCCCGTGCGGGTGAACACGACCAGGGGATCGCCGGTTCCGACGACCTGGCCGGGCGCCACCAGGCTTCGCACCGTCCGCAGCGTGTCGGGCGCGGCGAGCACATGCTGCATCTTCATCGCCTCCAGGACGACGACCTGGCCGCCGGCGGCGATCTCCTCGCCTTCGGCCGCCACCTCGACCACGGTGCCGGCCAATTGTGCGCGCAGCGCCTCCTCCCCGGGGTAGAGCTCGACCGGTGCCGCACGGACGTCGTGCTGGTGGGACAGCGCGGCGGCGGCCAGCTCGGGCAGCTTCTCGTCGACGAAGTCCGTCGTCACCCAGCCGGCTTCAAGCTGGCTGTCCGACAACAGTTCCCGCAGCAACTCGAGGTTCGTGCGAACCCCCTCGATGCCGAATTCGCCCAGGGCGGTGCGGGCCTTGCGCACCGCCGCCTGCACCGAGGACCCGTGCACGTGGACGACGACCTTGGCCAGCAGCGAGTCGTACCGCGGGCTGATGACCAGGCCCGGCCGGCCATAGGTGTCGACGCGCACGCCGGGACCGCTCGGCGGCGAGAACACCGTCAGGGCGCCCGCGGCCGGCGCCACCGTGCCGTCGGCGGCGAGGGTCTCCGTGTTGACCCGGGCCTGAATCGCGATGCCGCGCGGGGCGGCCGGCTCGCCGATGACTTCGTTTCCGTCCGAGGCGATTCCGGCGGGGAGACCGAGCTGGTAGTGGGACGCTCCGCGGGCGATGGCCAGCTGCGCGGCCACCAGGTCCACGCCGGTGGTTTCCTCGGTTATGGTGTGCTCGACCTGGATGCGGGGGTTGACCTCGAGGAACACGAACTCCTCGCCGGCGACCAGGAATTCGACGGTGGCCAGCCCGCGCAGCCCGACCCTGGCGCACAGGCGCGCCGCCGCCCGGTGCAGGGCGCGGCGCAGGTCGTCCGAAAGCCCTTGGGCCGGAGCGATTTCCACCAGCTTCTGGTAGCGCCGCTGGACGCTGCAGTCGCGGTCGCCGAGCGCCAGCGCGTGCGTCTGGTGGCCGGCCGGCGCGCCGACGACCTGAACCTCGATGTGCCGGGCCGCGGGCAGGACCGCCTCGGCGAACAGCGCGGGGTCACCGAAGCCGAGGTGCGCCTCGGCGGCGCACTGCTGGTAGGCGTGGTCGACCTGATCGGCGCCGGTCACCTTCCGCATGCCCCGGCCGCCGCCGCCGGCGAGGGCCTTGATCATCACGGCGCCGCCGCGGGCCGCCAGAAACGCCTTGATGTCGCCGACGCCGCTGGGCCCTTCCGTGGCCGGCAGCACCGGTACGCCGGCCGCGACCGCCGCGGCCCGGGCCGACGCCTTGTTGCCGACCAACTCGAGAACCTCGGCGCCGGGCCCGGCAAACGTACAGCCGGCCGCCGCGCAGGCACGGGCGAATTCGGCATTCTCGCTGAGGAATCCGTAACCGGGGTGGATCAGCTCGGCGCCGGACTTCTTGGCCGCCGCCAGCAGCTCGGCATGATCCAGGTAGGCCGCCGGGCCGGCGCCCGGCAGCGGAATCGCCTCGTCGGCGGCGTGCACGTGGGGGCTGTCGGCGTCGTCCTCGGCGTACACCGCGACCGTACGGACGCCCAGTTCCGTTGCGGTGCGGATGATCCGGAGCGCGATCTCGCCCCGGTTGGCGATCAGCAGGGGGGCGCTCATCGGAGCGGGTCCCCCCAGCGCACCTGCCCGCGCAGCTCGCCCTTGAGCAGTTTGCCGCCGGCATTGCGCGGCAACGCCTCCCCCAGCACGGTGACGTACTGCGGGACCTTGAAGTCGGCCAACTGTTCGCGGCAGTGGTCCAGCACCGCCCGCACATCGATCTCGCCGTCGCCGGCGACGAGGACGGCGCCGACCTTCTCCCCCATGACGTCGTCGGGCACGGCCAGCACGCAGGCGTCGGCGACGTTGGGCGCCGAGAGCAGCGCCGCCTCGACCTCGACGCTGGAGATGTTCTCGCCACCCCGGTTGATGATGTCCTTGAGCCGGTCGACGATGTGCACCCGCCCGGCGTCGTCGACGCGGACCACGTCGCCGGTGTGCAGCCAGCCGTCGGCGAAGGTGGCGGCACTGGCGTCCGGCCGGTTCCAGTAGCCCGCAGTGATATTGGCGCCGCGCGCGACCAGCTCGCCCACCCCCGGCTCGTCGCCGCCGAACGGGACCAGGCCGAGGTCCACCGAAGGGACGGCGAACCCGACGGAGTCGGCGTGCTCGACGGCGTCGCGGTCCGGCAGGACGGTCATCAGCGAGGCGGACTCGGTCATCCCGTACCCGTTGAACACCGTGGCGTGCGGGAAGGTCCGCTTGACCGACCTCACCAGCGACGGCGCGATGGGAGCTCCCCCGTAGCCCACCCAGCGCACGCCCGACACGTCGGCCCCGGCAAGGGCCTTGTGCCGCAACATCAGCGCGTAGATCGCCGGGACGGTCACCATGACCGAGATGCGCTCCGCGGCCAGCGTGGCGATCAATTCGTCGAGGTTGAGCGCGGGCATGATCACCGACGCGCCCCCCAGCCGCATCGCCGCCAAAAGCTGTGAATTGCACCCGGTCACATGGAACAGCGGCACCGAGATGAGAGTGCGCATCCCCTCGCCGAGGTCCCTGGGCTGCTCCAGGCAGCGGATCGCGTTCTCGGTGTTGGTCACGAACGCCTCGTGGGTGGTCGGCACGCCCTTGGGGTGTCCGGTGGTGCCCGAGGTGTAGAACAGGGCGGCCGTGTCCGTGTGGCCGAGGCCGTGGGTCACGTACGGCTTGCCGTCGGGCAGCGGCGCGTCCGGGGGCAGGTCGACCCGCGCGCCGGAGTCGGACAGGACGAACTCCACCTCGGGTCGCGCCGAGCGCGTATTGACCGCCACCGCAACGCCGCCGGCCATCACCGTGCCCCAGAACGCCAGCACCCAATCGATCCCCGCCGGATAGCGCACGGCGACGCGTTCGCCCGGGGTCAGCCCGTCGGCGCGCAGGCCGCCGGCGACCCGGGCCGCGCGCTCCCACAGCTGCCGATAGGTAAGCCGGCCGGCGCCGAGCTCGACCACGGCCTCGCTCTCGGGGCGGTTGTCGACCTGCTCGGCGAGCATGTCCAGCAGGGTGGCGGGCAGGCGGTCGTAGCGCGGGATGCCGTCGGCGTCGCGGGACACGCCCACTGTCGGGTCTGCCGGGAATGGGTTGTGGCGGCGCGAGATTTCGATCACTTCAGGCATGCCCGGTCCTTGCTATCCCCCTGTCCTATCGTGATAGCGGTGACGATCGAGGATTCCGCCATCATGCCCGAGGCATTCTTCACTGTCGACGGCGACTCCTACCTGCCGGGCGCGATGACGCGGGGACCGTGGGGCGCGGCACTGGGCGGCCAGAACGTCGGCGGCCTGCTGGCGTTCGGCATCGAGCGATCCGGGCTCGATCCGGACCTGCAGCCCGCCCGGCTGACGGTCGACCTGTTGCGCCCGGTCCTGCCCGAGCCGGTGCGGATCGAGACGTCGGTGCAGCGGGAAGGCCGGCGCATCAAACTCGTCGACGCCGCGCTGCTGCAGGATGGGCGGACCGTCGCGCGGGCCAGCGCGCTGTTCCTGCGGCGAGGAGACCACCCCGCCGGTCAGGTGTGGTCCGGCCCGGTCGAGATGCCGCCGCTTCCGGCGGACTCCGACGGCTTCCCGACCGACTTGCCGTTCCTCATCTGGGGGTACGGCGCCACGCTTTCGGGCAGCCCCGGCATCGCGGCGGGCGAATGGGAACAGGCCCACTCGCAGAAGTTCGCGTGGACGCGGTTGTTCCGCCCGATGGTGCAGGGCCACCCGCTCACACCCTTCACCCGCCTGGCGTTCGTCGGCGACATCACGAGTTCGCTGACTCATTGGGGCACTGGCGGTTTGCGCTACATCAACGCCGACTACACCGTCACCGCGAGCCGCCTGCCGGACGGCGAGTTCCTCGGCCTGGCGGCCCAGAGCCACTACGGCACAGCGGGTGTCGCGACCGGCACCGCGACCCTGTTCGATCGGCACGGGCCGATCGGCTCCAGCACGGCGCTGGCGCTGGCCCAGCCCGCCGAGGCGTTCCAGCCGGCCTATCGGTAGCTCATCCCTCCATAAGCCGCGCGGCGACCGTCGCCCCGAGTTCCCAGCACGCTTCCAGGTCGGCCTTGCCGGGCTTTCCCGAAACCACCACCGTCTCAGCCGATTTCGTCCACCCCAGCCCGGTCGTGATGGCCTCGATGCCGCGCTCGGCGCCCTCGGTGCCCTCGTTGCCGTGCAGGTAGACGCCGAACGGCCGCCCCCGCGTCGCATCGAGGCACGGGTAGTAGCAGACGTCGAACGCGTGCTTGAGGGCGCCGCTCATGTAGCCCAGGTTGGCCGGCGTGCCCAGCAGGTAGCCGTCGGCCTCGAGCATGTCGGCCGGCGACAGGGTGAGTGCGGGCCGTCGCACCACCTCCACCCCCTCGATCTCGGGGTCGGTCGCGCCGGACAGCACGGCCTCGAACATCTCCTGGGTATGCGGGGACGGCGTGTGGTGCACGATCAGCAGCGTCTTGCTCATGGCTGGGCCTGGAGCTGGACCGCGGTCTTCATGGCCTCGCGCGCGCGCCGGCGATCGCCCGCGTAGTCGTAGGCGCGGGCCAGCCGATACCAGCGCCGCCAGTCGTCGGGGTCGGCCTCCACCTCCGTGCGCACCGTCGCGAACAGCGCGTCGGCCGCGCCGCGCTCGATGCGGCCCGAGGGCCGCCGCGGCAGCGCGCTGGTGTCGAGTTCCATTCCGTCCGCGGCGATCAGCCGGGCCAGCCTCTGGTGCGCGAACCCGGCCCGCAGCGTGGCGACCATCGCCCACAGCCCGATGACCGGCATGATCAGCACCGCCGCGCCCAGGCCGACGGCGGCGGCGCGGCCCGACGCGATCATCGCGGCGGCCAGGCGGCCCAGCAGCACGAAGTAGGCCAGCATCGCCACGCACAGGAAGGCGATCAGCAGCTGGGTGCGCCGCGTCTTGGTCATTGGAGGTCGAGCAGGGGCTCGAGGCCCACCGTGAGGCCGGGGCGTTCGGAGATCCGCCGCACGGCCAGCAGCACGCCGGGCACGAACGACGTGCGGTCCAGGCTGTCGTGGCGGATGGTCAGCGTCTCCCCGTCGGTCCCGAACAGGATCTCCTGGTGGGCGACCAGCCCGGCGAGGCGCACCGAGTGCACCGGAATCCCGTCGACGTCGGCTCCGCGGGCGCCGGGCAGGCTGCTGCTGGTGGCATCGGGGTTGGGCGGCAAGCCTTTTCGGGCCTCGGCGATCAGTTTCGCGGTGCGGGCCGCGGTGCCCGACGGTGCGTCGGCCTTGTGCGGGTGGTGCAGCTCGATGACCTCGGCGGAGTCGAAGAAGGGCGCGGCCTGCTTCGCGAAATGCATCGACAGCACGGCGCCGATCGCGAAGTTGGGCGCGATCAGCACCGACGTGTCGGGCTTGTCGTCCAGCCACTCCTGTACCCGGTCGAGACGCTCCTGGGTGAACCCCGTCGTGCCCACGACGGCGTGAATGCCGTTGCGTATCAAGAACTCCAGGTTGCCCATCACCACGTCGGGATGGGTGAAGTCGATGACGACCTCGGTGCCGCCGTCGGTCAGCAGGCTCAGCGCGTCGCCCTCGTCCACCTCGGCGGACAGCGTCAGGTCGTCGGCGGCCCGCACGGCCGCCACCATCGTCGACCCGACTTTGCCCTTGGCTCCCAACACCCCTACGCGCATGGTTTCACCCTAGTCCGCTCGGTTTTGTCCACAGTTCGATGTTCATCCACAAGGCCGCCTTTGCCGACCGCCAGCGTCGGACCTGCGCAATACAATTCGAACATGGGTTCGATCGACATGCCGGCGGACATGGCCGCCGAATTGGACGCGCTTGACGCGGCCGTGGCAGCGATCGCCCAACGAAATCTCGATGGCCTGCCGCCCGCGGTCCGACTGCGCGCGCTGGAGCGGCGGGAGACGGCAATCCGCCGCCAAGTCGCGGCGAACCACGATGCGATCGCCGGCCTGGCGAAGGAGGACCCCGCACACGTGGGCGGGACCGTGCACAAGGTGGTGGCCGACTGGCTGCGGATCAGCCCCGCCGAGGCCAACCGCCGGCTTCGGGACGCCAGACAGCTTTCCCCGCGTCTCACCCCCACCGGTCAGGAACTGCCACCGGAGCTGCCGGCCACCGCGGAGGCGTGGCGCGACGGCATGCTCGACGGTCAGCACCTGCGGGTGATCCAGACGTTTGTCCGCGACCTGCCCGACGAGACGCCGGTCGACACTGTCGAGAAGGCCGAGCGATTCTTGGCGCGGCTGGCGACGACGTTGCGCCCCGACCAGCTGGAGAAGGCGGCGCACCGGTGCTCGCTATTGATCAATCCGGACGGGAAGTACTCCGACGCCGACCGCGCACGCCAGCGCGGCTTCACCTGGTGTGGCCAACGGGCCGATGGGATGAGCCTGGGCAAGCTGGTGGCGTCGCCGGAACTGCGCGCCAACCTCGACGCGTGGCTGGCGCGGTTCGCGGCGCCGGGAATGTGCAACCCCGACGACGAAAGTCCCTGCGTCGACGGCGAACCCGATGAAGAGCGCGCCCGCAGGGACACCCGCAGCCATGCCCAGCGCCAACACGACGCGCTCAACGCATTGGTGCGTGGCCGGCTGGGTGATCCTAAGCTGGGCCGGCACAACGGATTACCGGTCACCGTCATCGTGTCGACCACGCTGCGGGAGCTGTTGTCGGGCGCGGGCCGGGCGGTGACCGGCGGCGGCACGTCGGTGCCGATACGCGACCTGATCCGGATGGCCAGCCACGCCTATCACTATCTGGCCGTGTTCGACGAGCACTCGGAGCGGCCCTTGTATCTCGGGCGAACGCGCCGCATCGCCTCACCGGATCAGCGCATCGTCCTCTACGCGAAGGACCGCGGCTGCACGCACCCGGGCTGCGACGTACCCGGCTACTGGTGCGAGGTGCACCACGTCGACGAGTGGGCGACGGGGGGCCGCACCGACGCCGACAAGCTGACCTTCACCTGCGCGCCCGACCACAAGCTGCTGGAAATGGGCTGGACGACAAGGAAACTGCCCGACGGCCGCACCGAGTGGATACCGCCTCCCCAGTTGGATCGCGGGGCGCGCACCAACGACTATCACCATCCCGAGCGCCTGTTCGACGATGATGACGACGAGGCCCCTTGACCGCCTTGACGGCGCGCCCCCTACCTCTTGAACCGCCCCGCGAACCCGCGCAGCGGCAGGTCCGCGCTGGTGATGAGCCCCGGCGGCGCCGCCACCACCGACTTGATCGAGGCGAGGGCCGGCATGCCGGTCACGGTCATCCCGATGGAGGCGAAGTTGTCGGGATTCGACAGGTCGACGCCGGGCTTGGGGAAGATCATGTGCTTGTTGTAGATGCACGGGTCGCCCTTGATCTGGGTGATGTAACAGCCCTTGATGTTCCAGCTCGGATCGGTGTGCGGGGTCATCTGCCACTCCAGGTGCGTCTCGACGCGCGGCACCCCGTTCACCATGCCCTGGTATTTGATGTAGTTGCCGCCCAGCGAGCCCTTGGGCAGCGTGTACCAGCCCAGGTCGACGTCCTTGGTGCAGGCGCCCAACTCGTAGCTGAACTTCACCTCGTCCAGGGGCAGGTCGAAGCAGTCGGCCATCATCAGCACGCTGTCGGCAAAGACGCGGGTGTATTTCTCCAGCTTCGCCGGGATCTCCGGGTCGTCGACCGGCTGGCCGTAGCCCACCTCGATCCAGGTGTCCTTGGAGTGGTGGCAGGAGACGTCGACGGACTCGATGGTGGTGACGTTCTCGATGTCGGCGACGTCGGCCGAACACACCACGCCCAGGATCTGGTTCAGGCCCGGGTTCATCCCCGTCCCGTAGAACGTCGAGCCGCCCGTCTCGCACGCCTCGGCCAGCAGCCGGGTCACCGGCTTGCCCGACGGGTGCGGATGGTTCTTGTCGCGGTGCCAGCCGGTGATCCAGTCGGCGGTGGTGACGATGTTGATGCCCGCCTCCAGCACCTGTACGTAGAGGTCCTCGTCGGGGAACACGCCGTGGAAGGTGAGCACGTCCGGCCTGGCGGCGAGGATCTCCTCGATGGTGCCCGTGGCCTTCACCCCGTTGGGCTCGATGCCGGCGAGCTCGCCGGCGTCGCGGCCCACCTTGTCGGGCGAATAGCAGTGCACGCCAACGAGTTCCAGGTCGGGCTGGGTGGCGATCCGCTTGATCATCTCCGAGCCGACGTTGCCGGTGGCCACCTGGAAGACGCGGATGGGTGCTGTGCTCATTCCGTCGTGCCTTTCTGCGCTGCGATTGCCTCGGGATAAAACTGCCTGGCCCACTCGCGGATCGCGGTGAAACCCGCGTACTCGTCGGCGGCCAGCGCGGGCAGGTCGGAGTAGCGCTGGTGCTGCCAGATCTCGATGTCCTGCTCGAACTGCCGGATCACTTCCCGCCCGAATTCGGCCGCCTTGCGCTCGGCACGCGCCGGGTCCTTGCCCGCGCCGATCTCGGGGCGGCCGATGTAGACCATGAACCGGACGTCGGAGGTGCTCTCGTCGACGGGCGTGACCGCGGAGATGGTGCGGTTGTCGACCATCCCCCAGCTCTTGGTGACGGCGATGCCCAGGCCGCCGTTGACGGCCTCCACGCCGCTCTTGACGTCCCCGATCCGCTGGCCGTCGTCGCCCTCGAAGGTGATGGTGAAGTCGACGAAGGACACCGGTTCGGCGAAGTCGTGGCGGGTGAACACCGGCACGATCGGGGTGTTGTGCACGAACTTGAAATGGGCGAAGTCCACCCCGTTCTCGAGCACGTACTGCGGGTGCAGCTCCAGGCCCGGGCGATACAGCCGCTGCTGCGGGTAGTAGTCGCCCGCGCCGCGGCCGTCCTCGAACGAGGCGAACACGTCGGGCGCGTCGAAGTACGGGTCGCGGCGCTCGGCGTCGTGCCAGATGTAGACCGACGCGTTGCGCTCCACCACGGGGTAGGTGCGCATCCGCCTGCCGCGGTTCGGCCGGTCCTGGTACGGGATGCAGACGTTGCGGCCGTGGGAGTTCCACTGCCACCCGTGGAACGGGCACTGCAGCGCCTCGCCGACCACCTTGCCGCCGTAACCGAGGTGCGCGCCCAGGTGCTCGCAGTAGGCGTCCATCACCACGAGCTCGCCGGACTCGGCGCGCCAGGCGACCATCTCCTGGCCGAAGTACTTCATCCGGTGCACGCCACCGAGCCCGATCTCGTCGGACCAGGCGACCTGGAACCAGCCCGTCGGCTTCATCGACAACGGTGGTTTGGCCATCTGAGCGCCCCTCCTCGGGTCATGACAGAATCACAGTACCCTCTATGAAAATGATAGACTAGCCGGATGCCCGGAACGCAGGCCGCCGAGCGGCGCCCCAACCGGCGCGGCCACGCGACGCGCGAGAGCATGCTGGAGGCCGCGCTGAAGTCGCTGGCCTCGGGCGAGCCGGGCTCGGTGTCGGCCAACCGCATCGCCAAGGACATCGGCGCCACCTGGGGCGCAGTGCAATACCAGTTCGGCGACGCCGACGGCTTCTGGGCCGCCGTGCTGCACCGCACCGCCGAGCGGCGCGCCGCCACGTTCGCCACACCGGCGCAACCCGAGGCGCCGCTGCGCGAGCGCGTCGGCGCCATCATCGGCACCCTGTACCGCGGCCTGGCATCGGCGGATTCCCGCGCGATCGAAAACCTGCGCGCCGCGCTGCCGCGCGACCCCCGCGAGCTGGAGCGCCTCTACCCGCGCACCGCCGCCGAGTTGTTCTCCTGGGGCAAGAGCTGGCTCGAGACCTGCCAGAACGCCTTTGCCGGCCTGGACGTCGACCCGGACCGGGTGCGCGAGGTCGCCGCGCTCATCCCGGGCGCGATGCGCGGCCTGGTGTCGGAGCGCCAGCTGGGCTCCTACGCCGACCTCGACCTGGCCCGGCGGGGTCTGACGAACGCGCTGGCGGCGTATCTGGAGTGTCGGCCTTAGCCTTAGCGTGTGCAGGCCGGCGACATCACCATCCGGGAAGCCACGCCCGACGATTTCGCCATGGTCGCGGCGATGCACTACCCGGTGTGGCGACAGTCGTGGGCGGGGATACTGCTGCCCCAGGTGCTCGACATCCTGGGACCGCCGAAACGCTGGGTCGCCGAGATCTACCCGCAGAGCCTGAGGCGCGCCGGCTGGCGCATGTGGGTCGCCGAGGCCGACGGCCGCACCCTCGGCGTCGCCATCTTCGGGCCCGACTCCGACCAGCCCGACGACCTTCTGGTGGACGCGCTGTACGTCGCGGAGGACAGCCAGCGGCACGGCATCGGCGGCCGCATGCTCGAGGCGGTCCTGGGCTCACACCCGGCCGGCGACGTGATCCTGTGGTGCGCCGAGCGAAACGACAAGGCGCGCCGCTTCTACGAGAAGAACAACTTCCACGTCGACGGCCGCACCCTCGATTGGGAACCCCTGCCCGGCATCAAGGTGGCCCACGTCGGATACCGCCTCAAGCGTTGAGCGCCTAACGCTGCCGAATGTCGAAGCGCGCGAACAGCCGAAGCGCCGACGGGCTGATCCGCCGCAGGGCGTAGCCGACCCGCGACTCGGCGGCGACGGGCAGCACGGCGGGGCCGGTCCCGACCGCCTTGACGATCGCCCTGGCCACGGCCTCCGGCGTGTAATTGCGACGCCGGTACGCCGCGTCGGCCTTCTGGCGCGCGAGTTCCTGTTGCTCGGCGGTCATCCCCGCGTACACCGTGCTCTTGGCGATGTTGGTGTTGACGAATCCCGGGCACACGGCGGTGACGGAGATGCCCTCGTCGGCGAGGTCGGCCCGCAGCGATTCGCTGAACGCCAGCACCGCCGCCTTGGTGGTGCCGTAGGCAACCATGGATTTCGACGGGATGAACGCCGCGGCCGACGCCAGGTTGATGATCGTTCCGCCCTCGCCGCGCTCGACCATCTGCGCCCCGAAGGCCCTGCTGCCGGCGATGACGCCGCCGACGTTGACGGCCATGATGTCCGCCCAATCGGCGGGGCTGGTCTCCAGGAACCGGCCGGCCATCCCGATGCCGGCGTTGTTGACCAGGATGTCGACGACGCCGTGGTCGTTGAGCACTTGTGCCGCAAGCTCATTCATCGCGGCCTCGTCGCTGACATCGGCCCGGTACACCGCCGCCTCGGCGCAGGCCGCGCGCACGGCGTCCGCGGTTTCGTCGGCGCCGGCGAGATCCCGGTCGACGATCACCACCTTGCGGGCGCCGTGGCGCGCCAGTTCCACCGCGGTCGCCCTGCCGATGCCGGCCCCGGCGCCGGTGATCAGCGCGAGCTTGCCCCGCACCTCCCCGCGACCGCCGCGCACCACCGCCGTGCCCAAGGCGCCGGATCCGCCCCCGTCATCGACGTGCTGGTCGACCCATTCGGCGGTCAGCCGGGCGATGACCTCGGGCCGCGACGTGACCACCCAGTGGCCGCCCTCGATCGGAATCACCCTGCCGCCGGCCGGGATTGAGCCGGTGAACCGCTGCAGCGCGGGCGTCACGAAGACGTCGCGGCGCGGCACCAGGGTTTGGACCGCGACGGTGGTCCGCGGCAGCCGCGGCCCCGGCGACAGCATCGGCCCGGGCATGTTCGCGCGGTACAGCTCGAGCCCGCTGACGTAGTCGGCGATGGATCGCGGCGGCCGCTCGCGCCGGCTGCGGATGCTCGACCGGCCGATGCGCTCCAGGGCCTCGTGCACCTTGATGCCAACCCGCAGGCGAAACGCGAGCTCCGGCAGGCCCGGGCACAGGAAGAACGCGATGTAGAGCGATCCCAGCAGCTGTCGGGCGACCTGAGCCACGGCCCGCGGCGTGCGCGCCGAGCGCAGAAAAGCGCCCGCGTACCCCAGATGCGGGCCCGAAATGGACGTGAACGAGCCGACTTTGGCCATCACCGCGTCGTCGGTGACGGCGTCCCACGCCTGGATCGAGCCCCAGTCGTGGGCCAGCAGGTGCACCCGCCCGACGCCGAGGCTGTCGATCACCGCGCCGATGTCGGACCCCAGCTGCGCGAAGGCGTAGCCGGAATGCTTTGCGGGATGGGATGATTCGCCGGCACCGCGGACGTCGTAGGCGACGACGTTGTAGCGGCCGGGGTAACGCTCACCGAGCTCGTGCGCCACCCCGTCCCACAGGTGGTGGTTGTCGGGCCAGCCGTGGATCGCCAGGATGGTCGGGCGCGCCGCGTCGATCCCGGTGTACCGGTGGACCGCCAGGGTGACGCCGTCGGAGGCGGTGACGCTGAAAGTCGTTGCGGGCATGGGTCAGCGCGACGCCCGGGCGGCGCGCGAGACCGCCAGGTAGTCGACCGCCGGCCCCAGCCCGCCCAATTGGGACGGGTGGAACCCCGGCAGGTAGTAGTTGCCGACCACCCGCACGAACCGCAGCGGCCCGGGCACCAGTCCCCGCCGCGCCGCGCGCACGTAGTCGCGCCAGCGCGGCTTGCTGCCCGGCGGCAGGTACGGGTCCACCGAGTAGAGGAACCGGACGCCGCGAATCCACAGCAGCAGGATCCCGGGCGTCACCACCATCTGGGCGCGCACCTGCCGCCAGTAGCCGGCCCGCAGGTGCTTCATGGTGTCGAACGCGACGGCCTTGTGTTCGACCTCTTCGGCGCCATGCCAGCGCAGCATGTCCAGCATCACCGGGTCGGTGCCGATCGCGTCGTGGGCCGGCGAGTCGAGCACCCACTCGCCGAGAATGGCGGTGTAGTGCTCGATCGCCGCGACGAACGAAACCTGTTCCAGCAGCCAGCGTTGCCGGCGTCGCCGGCCCCACCGCGGCCTGGGCCCCAACAGCTTCTCGAACAACCACCTGATCTGGTCGGTGTACGGGGTCAGGTCGACGCCGGCGGCGGCGAAGTGGGCGAGCACGCCCGCGTGCGCCTGGGAGTGCACGGCCTCCTGGCCGATGAAGCCCTGGACGTCCAGGCGCAGCTGGTCGTCCTTGATCAACGGCAGCGCCCTCTTGAAGGCGTCGACGAAGAACTCCTCGCCCGCGGGCAGGAGCAGGTGCAGGACGTTGAGGACGTGCGTGGTGAACGGCTCGCCGGGCACGTAGTGGAAGGGCAGCTTCGCCCAGTCGAACTCGACGTCACGCGCCTCGAGGACCAGCCGCTCGTGCTCGAGCGCGGCCCCGTGCGGACCCGCCGCCTGGTCGTCGACGGTGAACATCGTGGGGCCCTCCCCTCAGCGCGCGGCCACGCGCCTGCGCAAGTCGTACTCTCGCAGATCCGTCTTGGCCAGCATCGCGCGGTGTTCGGCCGGTGTGAACGGCCACACCTCGGGCACCCCGTCCTTGTTCAGGTACCAGCTGTCGCAGCCGGTGGTCCACACCGTGTCCGGCATCGCGGCGCGCAGCTTCGCGTTGTAGCTCTCGGTCGCCGACTGCGTGGGCTCGACCGTGTCGAATTCGCCGCGGCGCCACGCCTGGATCCAGCCCAGGATGTGTCCGGCCTGGTGCTCGGCCACGGCGGTCAGCGAATGGTTGCCCACCGGGCTGTGCGGCCCCAGCATCATGAAGAAGTTGGGGAAACCGGGCATGGCCACGGTCCGGTGGGCCCGCGGCCCGTCGCGCCACACCTCGTCGGCGTCGATGCCGTCGCGGCCGGTCAATCGCATCGGCCGGAAGAACGCGTGGGTGTCGAACCCGGTGCACGCGACGATGATGTCCACCTCGTGCAGCTTGCCGTCGTCGGTGACGATGCCCCGCGGTTCCACGTGGTCGATGCCGTCGGTCACCAGCTCGACGTCGTCGCGCTGGATCGCGCGGTAGAACCCGCCCGACACCACCAACCGCTTGCACATCGGCTGGTATGAGGGCGTCAGCGCCGCACGCAAGTCGGGGTCGCGCACGCGGCGCAGGCTGGCCCGGCACAGCGCCCCCATCGCCCTGCGCCGCAGCCCGGGTTTGGTCAGCGCGACCGCGAAGGTGTCGAAGACCAGGCTGTACGCCCGGTACGCCAACCGATCCAGCCACGGCATCACCCGATGGGTGACACCGGCGAACCGGGAGTATCGCGGGTTGGGCATCGGGACTATCCACTGCGCGGTGCGCTGGAACAGCGCCACCCTGCCCGCCACGCCGGCCAGCCCGCAGACGAGCTGCACGCCGGTGGATCCGTTGCCGATCACCGCGATCCGGCGCCCCGCGACGTCGATGGAATGGTCCCAGCGCGCGGAATGGAAGACGGGGCCGGCGAAGGCGTCCAACCCGGCGATCGACGGCATCCTGGGGTGGTGCAGCACGCCGGTCGCCGAGATCAGGAAGTCGACGGCCGATTCGTCGCCGGCGTCGGTGCGCACCACCCAGCGGTCGTCCTCGAAACGGGCGCTGACGATTTCGGTGCCGAACCGGATGCGGTCCCGCAGCCCGAATTCGTCGGCGACGCCGCGGAAGTAGGCCTGGATCTCGCCGCCGGGCGAAAACATGTGCGTCCAGTTGGGCTTGGTCGCGAAGGTGTACTGATAGACCCGCGACGGCACGTCGCAGGTCAGCCCGGGGTACGTGTTCTCCCGCCAGGTGCCGCCCACCTCGTCGGCCTTCTCGTAGACCGTGACATCGGTGATCCCGTTGCGCAGCAACGCGATTGCCATGCACAGCCCGGACATGCCCGCTCCCACGACGGCCACGGCCGGATCGCGCCCCGTCGGGGTCGTCACGGGCCGGCTACCCGGCCCGGGCCGCCGCTCGGCATCGGTGCCGTGACCCGGTGGTCATCCATTTGCCGATCATAAGCGCGTCGAGCCACCGCGCAACGGGCCGAATCGGGGAACCGCGGCCAGCGTGCCAACGGCGTCGAGCAGCGCCCTCCGCCTCCCCGGCGCCGGTGCCCGGTGTTTGCGGCCCCGGCGGAGTTTCTCCACACTTGAGCCATGCGCGTCGGCGTCCCAACCGAGATCAAGACCAACGAGTTCAGGGTGGCGATCACCCCCGCCGGCGTCGCGGAATTGACCCACCGCGGCCACGAGGTGCTCGTCCAGACCGGCGCCGGAGACGGCTCGGCCATCCCCGACGCGGAATTCAAGGCGGCCGGGGCCGAACTGGCCGACACCGCCGAGCAGGTCTGGGCCGACGCGGACCTGCTGCTCAAGGTCAAGGAGCCGATCGAGCCCGAATACGGCCTGCTGCGCAACGGGCAGGTCCTGTTCGCCTACCTGCATCTGGCCGCCTCGCGCGCCTGCACCGACGCGCTGTTGGCCTCCGGCACAACGTCGATCGCCTACGAGACGGTCCAGGCCGACGACGGCTCGCTGCCGTTGCTGGCCCCGATGAGCGAGGTCGCCGGCCGGCTCGCGGCGCAGGTGGGTGCCTATCACCTGATGCGCACCCAGGGCGGGCGCGGCGTTTTGATGGGCGGCGTGCCGGGCGTCAAGGGCGCCGATGTCGTGGTGATCGGCGCCGGCACGGCCGGCTACAACGCCGCGCGGGTCGCCGGCGGCATGGGCGCCAGCGTCATGGTGTTCGACGTCAACATCGGCAAGCTTCGGCTCCTCGACGCCGAGTTCGGCGGCCGCGTCGGCACCCGCTATTCCTCCGCGTACGAGCTGGGCGGCGCCGTCAAACGCGCCGACCTGGTGATCGGAGCCGTACTCGTGCCCGGCCACAAGGCGCCCACACTGATACCGAATTCCCTTGTCGCGCAGATGAAGCAGGGCGCGGTGCTGGTGGACATCTCCATCGACCAGGGCGGCTGCTTCGAGGATTCGCGGCCCACCACGCACGACGACCCGACGTTCGCCGTGCACGACACCCTGTTCTACTGCGTGGCGAACATGCCCAGCGCGGTGCCCAAGACGTCGACCGTCGCGCTGACCAACGCCACGATGCCGTACGTGCTCAAGCTCGCCGCCCAGGGCTGGCGGGCGGCGTGCCGGTCGGATCCCGCTCTGGCCAAAGGGCTTTCGACGCACGACGGGATGCTGCTGTCCGAACAGGTCGCCGACGACCTCGGCCTGCCGTGCACCGCTCCGGCTGCGGTCGTCCTCTGACAGTGTTCGCCGGGCCCTGCCCGGCCACCGTCACCCGCCGAGGCCGGCGACGATGTCGGCCACCGAGCCCGGGCGGGCCTCCCGGAACGACGTCCCGGCCCACAGCGCCATCCCGTTCGGGTCCTCCCGCTCGGTGGCGGCCTCGCGGATCGGCAGCGTCATCTGGTTGACCTCGGGGTAGCCCAGCGGGGCCACGTTGTCGAGCAGGCGGATGAATTCGTTTTCCAGGCCGCGGGCGTACCGGCCCGAGAACGCACGGGAGACGATGGTTTTGGCGAAGAGCTGGTTCTTCATGGCGGTGCGGTGCGCCTGGCTGGTGCCCGCCTCGTCGCTCAGCAGCAGCGCGGTGCCGACCTGCGCGGCGACGGCCCCCCGGCGCAGCACGCCTGCGACGTCCTCGGCGGTGCCCAGCCCGCCCGCCGCGATGATCGGGACGTCGCGGTGCGCCCGGTGGATCCGGTCGATCAGGTCGTGCAGCGACTCGGTGCCGGGTTCCATGTCCGGCGCGAAGGTGCCGCGGTGCCCGCCGGCGCCGGGCCCCTGCACCACCAGGCTGTCGGCGCCGGCGGCGACGGCGATCCCGGCCTCGTAGGCCGATGTCACCGTGACCATCACCAACAGCCCGTGCGCGCTGAGGCGCCGGATGACGTCCGGCGGCGGCACGCCGAAGGTGAACGACACCAGCTCCGGATGGACGTCGGCGACCACCTCGAGCTTGCGCTCCCAGTCGTCGTCGTCGCCGAACTCCGGCCGGCCCACCTCGCACTGGTAGTGCTCGGCGATGCCCTCGAGCTCGTCGGCGTAATAGTCCAGCGCGATCCAGTCCGCGACGCTGGGCTGGGGCACGAACAGGTTGACGCCCAGCGGGCCGGTGGTCATGGCGCGGGCCGCCGCGATGTCCTCGGCGAACCGCTCCGCGCTCACGTACCCGCCGGGGATGAAGCCGAGGCCGCCGGCGTTGGACACCGCCGCGGCCAACGCCGGGGTGCCCGGGCCGCCGGCCATCGGCGCACCCACGATGGGCACCGCGATATCCCAAAAGCCGAGAACCACGGCGCTAATGTACCATCGCCCGAAGTTGTTGGGGCAGCGATCGTTTGGAGGCGTACGGGCCCAGGACGGCGGCGCCGTAGCGCCTGCCCAGCAGCCGGCGGGCCACCGCGTTGACCTCCTCGACGGTCACCTCGTCGATGCGTTGCAGGGTGTGTTCGATGCTGCGGTGCCGGCCGTAGTTCAGCTCGCTGCGGCCGATGCGGCTCATCCGGGCGCTGGAGTCCTCCAGGCCGAGCACCAGGCCGCCGCGCAACGACCCCTTGGCGATGCGGCATTCGGCCTCGGTGATGCCGTCGCGGGCCACCGCGTCGAGCACGGCGCTGGTGACCCGCATCACGTCGGGGAACCGCTCGGGCAGGCACGCGGCGTACACCGACAGCGCGCCGCTGTCGGCGAAGATGTCCACCGCCGAGTAGACCGAATAGGCCAGGCCGCGCAGCTCCCGAACCTCCTGGAACAGCCTGGAGCTCAGGCCGCCGCCCAGCGCGGTGTGCAGCACCGACAGGGCCCAGCGATGCTCCCAGCCGCGCCCCGGGGTGCGGACACCCAGCGACACGTGGGTCTGCTCGGCGTCCCGGTTGATCAGCGTCAGCCCGGGTTTTCCGGTGATCCGCCCGGCGCCCTTGCGCGGCGCGACGGGCTGCCGGCCGCGGACCAGGTGCTTGCCGAAGTGCTCGCGCACCAGCGCGACGACGTGGTCGTGGTCGACGTTGCCGGCCACCGCGACGACCATCCGCTCCGGGGTGTAGCGCCGCACGTGGAACGAGTGCAGTTGCGAGCGCGTCATCTCCGACACGGAACGCGCGGTGCCGATCACGGGGCGGCCCACCGGGTGGTCGCCGAAGAGCGTCGACAGGAAGATGTCGCCCAGCGCGTCCTCCGGGTCGTCGTCGCGCATGGCGATCTCCTCGAGGACGACGTCGCGTTCCAGCTCGACGTCCTCGGCGGCGCACCGGCCGTTGAGCACCACGTCGGCGACCAGGTCGACGGCCAGCTCCAGGTCGCTGTCCAGCACGTGCGCGTAGTAGCAGGTGTGCTCGCGCGCGGTGAACGCGTTCAGCTCCCCGCCGACGGCGTCCATCGCCTGCGCGATGTCCACGGCGGTGCGGGTCGGGGTCGACTTGAACAGCAGATGCTCGAGGAAGTGCGCCGCCCCGGCCACGGTCGCGCCCTCGTCGCGCGATCCGACCCCGACCCAGACCCCGACCGACGCGGAGCGCACGGCGGGCAGGTGCTCGGTGACCACCCGCAGGCCGCCCGGCAGCGTGGTGCGCCGGACGGCCTTGTGGTCGGCGTTCACCCCGGCGAGCTGCGCGCCCCGGCGCAGGGACGGCGCGGGGGGTTTCCTAGACGGAGCTGGCGGCATCGGCAGGAGCGGGCGCGGCGGGCGGCGTGTCCGCCGAGTCGGCTGACTCCGCCGAGTCCTCGTCGGCCACCAGCACCAGGGAGATCTTGCCCCGCTTGTCGATGTCGGCGATCTCCACCCGCAGCTTGTCGCCGACGTTCACCACGTCCTCGACCTTCGCGATGCGCTTGCCCTTGCCGAGCTTGGAGATGTGCACCAGGCCGTCGCGGCCCGGCAACAGCGACACGAAGGCACCGAAATCCGTTGTCTTGACCACGGTTCCGAGGAATCGCTCGCCCACGGTCGGCAGCTGCGGGTTGGCGATGGCGTTGATCCGGTCGATCGCGGCCTGCGCCGAGGGCCCGTCGGTGGCGCCGACGAACACGGTGCCGTCGTCCTCGATGGAGATCTGCGCGCCGGTCTCCTCGGTGATCGCGTTGATGACCTTGCCCTTGGGCCCGATGACCTCGCCGATCTTGTCGACCGGGACCTTGATGGTGGTCACCCGAGGGGCGTACGGGCTCATCTCGTCGGGCGAGTCGATGGCCTCGGCCATCACCTCGAGGATGGTCAGCCGGGCGTCCTTGGCCTGCGCCAGCGCGCCGGCCAGCACCTGCGACGGGATGCCGTCCAGCTTGGTGTCCAGCTGCAGCGCGGTGACGTAGTCCTTGGTGCCGGCGCACTTGAAGTCCATGTCGCCGAACGCGTCCTCGGCGCCCAGGATGTCGGTCAGGGTGACGAAGCGACGCTCGGTCTTGCCGTCGACCTCGACCTCGTCGGAGACCAGGCCCATCGCGATGCCGGCGACCGGCGCCTTGAGCGGCACCCCGGCGTTCAGCAGCGCAAGGGTGGACGCGCAGACCGAGCCCATCGACGTCGAACCGTTGGAGCCCAACGCTTCCGACACCTGGCGGATGGCGTAGGGGAACTCCTCGACGCTGGGCAGCACCGGGATCAGGGCCCGCTCGGCGAGCGCGCCGTGGCCGATCTCGCGCCGCTTCGGCGAACCGACCCGGCCGGTCTCGCCGGTCGAGTAGGGCGGGAAGTTGTAGTGGTGCATGTAGCGCTTGGAGGTTTCGGGCCCCAGCGAGTCGATCTGCTGTGCCATCTTCACCATGTCCAGCGTGGTGACGCCCATGATCTGGGTCTCTCCGCGCTCGAACAGGGCGCTGCCGTGTGCGCGCGGCACGACGGCGACCTCCGCCGACAGCGCGCGGATGTCGGTGATGCCCCGGCCGTCGATGCGGAAGTGGTCGGTCAGGATGCGCTGGCGGACCAGCTTCTTGGTCAGCGCGCGGAACGCGGCGCCGACCTCCTTTTCCCGGCCCTCGTACGTCGCAGCGAGCCGCTGGGCCACCTCGGCCTTCAGCTCGTCGGTGCGCGCGTCGCGCTCGGCCTTGCCGCCGATGGTCAGCGCCTTGGCCAGCTCGTCGGTGGCCACCGAGGCCACCGAGTAGTAGACGTCGTCGCCGTAGTCGGGGAACACCGGGTAATCCCCGGTGGGCTTCGCGGCCGCGTCGGCCAGTTCCTGCTGCGCGGCGCACAGCACGGCGATGAACGGCTTGGCGGCCTCCAGGCCTTCGGCCACAACGGTTTCCGTCGGCGCGGGGGCCCCGCCCTCGACGAGCTCGATGACGTTCTCGGTGGCCTCGGCCTCGACCATCATGATCGCGACGTCTTTTGTGTCACCGTCGCCGACTATGCGCCCGGCCACCACCATGTCGAACACCGCGCGCTCGAGCTGCTCGACCGTGGGGAAGGCGACCCAGGTGCCGTCGATCAGGGCCACCCGCACGCCGCCGATGGGACCGGAGAACGGCAGGCCGGCCAGCTGGGTGGAGGCCGACGCGGCGTTGATCGCCAGCACGTCGTACAGGTCGTTGGGGTCCAGGCTCAGGATCGTCACCACGACCTGGATCTCGTTGCGCAGGCCGCTCACGAACGACGGGCGCAGCGGGCGGTCGATGAGCCGGCAGGTCAGGATCGCGTCGGTGGAGGGGCGGCCCTCGCGGCGGAAGAACGAGCCGGGGATGCGCCCGGCGGCGTACATCCGCTCCTCGACGTCGACCGTCAGCGGGAAGAAGTCGAAGTGCTCCTTGGGGCTCTTGCTGGCGGTGGTCGCCGACAGCAGCATGTTCTCGTCGTCCAGGTACGCGACGACGGCTCCGGCGGCCTGCTGGGCCAGCCTGCCGGTCTCGAAACGGACGGTGCGGGTGCCGAAGCTCCCGTTGTCGATGGTGGCGGTCGCCTCGAAGACGCCCTCTTCAATTTCAGCTACAGACATGGGTGTCCGTACGGCCTCTCTGGGTATTCGCTTTTTCGCGCGCCCTGATGCGACCCGGAGAACGAGAGTCTGAATGCGGCTACGGCCATCGATCGAAGCGGCCGACCTGCCCCAGATCCGGAGAGCCCGGCAGCCACTACCGAAGACCGCCCGATGCAGACTGTGCTGCTCCGTCGGACACACGCAGTGACGCGCTGGAACGGCTCACGCGGATCTGCGCAAACCGCACCGTTTGCTCGGGCCGAAAGAGGCCCAGAACGGTCCCACTCTACACGGGCGAACACAGCCCGCGGCAAGCCTCGGGCTTTGCCCGGCCTCAGCGGCGCAGGCCCAGCCGCTCGACGAGCGAGCGGTACCGCTCCACATCGATCTGGGAGACGTACTTGAGCAGCCGCCGCCGGCGCCCCACCAGCAGCAGCAGTCCGCGCCGCGAGTGGTGGTCGTGCTTGTGCACCTTGAGGTGCTCGGTGAGGTCGGCGATTCGCCTGGTCAGCAGGGCGACCTGGGCCTCCGGGGACCCGGTGTCGGTGTCGTGCAGGCCGTACGAGCCCAGGATTTCTTTTTTCTGCTCGGCAGTAAGCGCCACGAAACTACTCCATCAATCGGTCCGCGATCATTGGGTATCAAGGCGCGGCCACCGCGAACCGCAGCACGCGCCGATGTCGTCCGGCAGTCTAGCAGCGGGGCGGTGGCGGACTCGAATCGTCGGGGGCGCTCACTCCGTGAGCAGCGTGCGGGCCCGTTCGGTGTCCTCGCCCATCGCCGCGACGAGGCCCTTGATCGTGTCGAACCTGCGCTGCCCGCGGATGCGCGCGACGAAGTCCAGCGCCACGTGCTGCCCGTACAGATCGGCGCTGGTGTCCAGGACGAACGCCTCGACGGTGCGGGTGCGCCCGGAGAAGGTCGGGTTGGTGCCGACGGACACCGCGGCCTGGTAGCGCTCCCCCGGGATGACGGTGCCCGCCACCGGCCCGTGCCCCAGCACCGTGAACCACGCCGCGTACACGCCGTCGGCCGGGATGGCCGAGTACATCGGCGGCGCCACGTTGGCGGTGGGGAAGCCCAGCTCCATGCCCCGCCCCTCGCCGCGGACGACGACGCCCTCGACGCGATGGGGGCGGCCCAGCGCCTCCGTCGCCGCCACCATGTCGCCGGCGTCCACGCAGGACCGGATGTAGGTGGACGAGAACGTCACGGTCTCGTTGCTGTGGTGCTCCGACAGCAGGGACATGGACTCCACCGCGAAACCGAACCGCTCGCCGGCGCGGCGCAGGGTCTCGACGTTGCCGGCGGCCTTCTTGCCGAACGTGAAGTTCTCCCCCACCACCACCTCCACCACATGCAGGTTCTCCACCAGCAGCTCGTGGATGTAGCGCTCCGGGGTGAGCTTCATGAAGTCGCTCGTGAACGGCATCACCAGAAAGACGTCGATACCCAGCTCCTCGACGAGCTCGGCGCGCCGCGTCAGGGTCGTCAGCTGCGCGGGGTGGCTGCCGGGATAGACCACTTCCATCGGGTGCGGGTCGAACGTCATCAGGACCGTCGGGACGTTGCGGGCGCGGGCGGCCTTCACCGCGTGCGCGATCAGCTCGGCGTGGCCGCGATGCACCCCGTCGAACACCCCGATGGTGACCACGCATCTGCCCCAGTCCGTGGGAATCTCGTCTTGGCCGCGCCACCGCTGCACGACCGCAAGCCTACGGCGCCGCGCCGCGACATGGCGCGCCAGATCGCCGGTGGCACGCCGCGCCGGGCCAGGTTTGCCTAAACTTTCTGCTTGTGAGGGCTGACGATGAGCCTGGCGGTATCACCGCGGTCGGCCAGGACTACCTGAAGGTCATCTGGAATGCCCAGGAATGGTCCACGGACTCCGGGCCCGCGAAGGTCAGCACCAAAATGCTGGCCGACCGGATCGGGGTGTCGGCCAGCACGGCCTCGGAGTCGATCCGCAAACTCGCCGAGCAGGGCCTGGTCAACCACGAGAAGTACGGCGCGGTGACGCTGACCGAGGCGGGGCGGCGGGCGGCCCTCGAGGTGGTGCGCCGCCACCGCCTGCTGGAGACCTTCCTGGTCAACGAGCTCGGCTACGCCTGGGACGAGGTGCACGACGAGGCGGAGGTGCTCGAGCACGCGGTGTCGGACCGGCTGGTCGCCCGCATCGACGCCAAGCTGGGTTACCCCCGGCGCGACCCCCACGGCGATCCCATCCCCGCCTCCGACGGGCAGGTGCCCACGCCGCCGGCCCGCCAGCTGTGGGCGTGTGGCGACGGCGACACCGGGACGGTGGCCCGCATCTCCGATTCCGACCCGGAGATGCTGCGCTATTTCGCCGACGTCGGCATCCGGCTGGACTCGCGGCTGCGCGTGCTGACCCGCCGGGAATTCGCCGGCATGGTCTCGATCGCGATCGAATCCGCCGACGGCGCCGAGTGCACCGTCGACCTCGGCAGCCCGGCGGCGCGGGCGATCTGGGTGGTCGCCTAGGTCGTCAGCCCGCGAGCGTGACGGGGCCGCGATTTCCGGCGCGGATCTTCGCAGTGCGGTTACGCCCGCGATCCGGTGTCAGCTCAACAGCCCCTTGGCGATGTGGGTGACCTGAACCTCGTTGCTCCCGGCGTAGATCATCAGCGACTTCGCGTCGCGGGCCAGCTGTTCGACGCGGTACTCGGCCATGTAGCCGTTGCCGCCGAACAGCTGCACGGCCTCCATCGCGACGTCGGTGGCCGCCTCCGAGGAGTACAGCTTGATGGCCGACGCCTCCGCCAGCGTCAGCGGCTTGCCCGCCCGCTGCCGCTCGATCGTCTGAAACACCATGTTCTGCACGTTCATCCGCGCGATTTCCATCTTCGCCAGCTTGAGCTGGATCAGCTGGAACTGCCCGATGTTGCGGCCCCACAGCGTGCGGGTCTTGGCGTAATCCACGCACAGCCGGTGGCATTCGTTGATGATGCCCAGCGCCATCATCGCGATCCCGATGCGCTCGGCGGCGAAATTGTCCCGGGCGCTTTCGCGGCCGTCCCCGCCGGCCTGCTCGCTCCCGCCGAGCAGGCGGTCGGGGGTCAGCCGCACGTTGTCGAAGAACAACTCGCCCGTCGGCGAGGACATCATGCCCATCTTCTTGAACGGCTTGCCCTGGGTGAGGCCCGGCATCCCCGCGTCGAGCACGAAGATCAGCACCGGCCGGTTGCGCCGATCGACCGTCGCATCCCCCTCGTCGAGTTTCGCGTAGACAACCAGAACGTCGGCGTAGGGCCCGTTCGTGATGAACGTCTTCTGGCCGTTGAGGAGGTAATCCTCCCCGTCGCGCTTGACGTAGGTCTTCATGCCGCCGAACGCGTCCGAGCCGGAGTCCGGCTCGGTGATGGCCCACGCCGCGATCTTCTTCAGCGTCATCAGGTCGGGCAGCCAGCGTTCCTTCTGGGCCAGCGTGCCGCGGCTCATGATGGTCGCCGCGCCCAGACCGAGGCTGACCGACGCGGTGCTCAGCAATCCGATGCTGACGCGGGCGATTTCGGACACCAGCACCGCGACCATCGATCCCTGAGCACCGAAACCGTCTGTGCTGCCGACCCTTTCGGGCTGTCCGGTACGCTCCCGGTCCAGCATCTTCTGGACCGACTCGGCGGCCATGACGTCGAGACCGAACTGGCTGAACAGCTTGCGGGCGATCGGATAGGGGGACAGCGCCCCGGATTCCAGCTCGTCGAGGTGCGGGCGTATCTCCTTGTCGATGAACTGGCGAACGGCGTCCCGGACCATCAGGTCCGTGTCGGACCACTCGATCACGGTTCAGCGTTCGGCGCGCTGGTAGGCCGTGACGACGGCGGCGCCGCCCAGCCCGATGTTGTGCTGCAGCGCCGCGGACACGTTGTCGACCTGACGCTTGTCCGCGGTCCCCCGGAGCTGCCAGGTCAGCTCGGCGCACTGCGCCAGGCCGGTCGCGCCGAGCGGGTGGCCCTTGGAGATCAGCCCACCGGACGGGTTGACGACCCAGCGGCCGCCGTAGGTGGTGTCGCCGTTGTCGATCAGCTTGGGCGCCTCGCCCGGGCCGCACAGACCCAGGGCCTCGTACAGCAGCAGCTCGTTGGCCGAGAAGCAGTCGTGCAGCTCGATCACCTGGAAGTCCTCGGGGCCCAACCCGGACTGCTGGTAAACCCGTTGGGCCGCTTGGACATTCATGTCATAGCCGATGAGGTTCTTGGCGCTGCCGTCGAACGTCGACTCGAAGTCGGTGGTCATCGCCTGGCCGACGATCTCCACCGCCCGGCCGGCCAGCCCGTGGCTGTCGACGAAGCTCTCCGAGGCCACGATCGCCGCGCCCGACCCGTCGGAGGTCGGCGAGCACTGCAGCTTGGTCAGCGGGTCGGAGATCATCCGCGACGCCAGGATGTCGTCGAGCGTGTAGGACTCCTGGAACTGCGCGAACGGGTTGTTGGTGGAGTGCTTGTGGTTCTTGTAGCCGATCTTGGCGAAATGCTCTGCGGTGCTGCCGTATTGGCGCATGTGCTCGCGCCCGGCGGCGCCGAACATCCACGGCGCGACCGGCATCGCGAACTCGTCGATCTCGGCCATCGCCTTGACGTGCCTGCCCATCGGCGACTCGCGGTCCTGCGCGCCGCCGCTGAGCGCGCCGGGCTGCATCTTCTCGAAGCCGAGCGCGATGGCGCAGTCGACGATCCCGCCGCGGACGGCCTGCGCGGCCAAAAACAGCGCCGTCGAGCCGGTCGAGCAGTTGTTGTTGACGTTGACGATCGGGATTCCGGTCATGCCCAGCTCGTAGAGCGCCCGCTGCCCCGACGTCGAGTCGCCGGCGACGTAGCCGACGTAGCCCTGCTCCACCTCGCGGTAGTCGATGCCCGCGTCGGTCAGCGCGTTGGTGCCCGACTCCCGCGCCATGTCCGGGTAGTCCCAGCCCTCCCGGCGGCCGGGCTTCTCGAATTTCGTCATGCCGACGCCGACGACGTAAACCTTGTTGGACATAGTGCGCCTTCCGCAGATGTGGGGCGAGTTCACACCCGTCTGGTCCGGAGCTTAGCCGGGTCGACGTGGTCGCTGGAACCCCCGTCGCTGCCAGGGCGCCCGACGTCAGGCGGGGTCGACGAAGACCGGGTCCTCCCCCGACATTCCGGCCACCACGGCGGCCAGCTGATTGGGCTTGCCGAGCAGACCGACTTGCAGCTCGGTTTCGCGTTTGAGGGCGGCCGCGGCGTCGTTGCTGAGCCACGTTTCGTCGTAGAGGCGCTTGGCAGCGCGAACGGCATCGGGAGATTTGCGCGCGATCTCGTCCGCGAGTGCCAGCGCCGATCCCAGCGGATCGTCACTGTTTCGCGTGACCAGTCCGAGTACCAAAGCCTCGCTGCCTGCCACGATGCGACCACTGAAGGTCAGCTCCTTGGCCACGTCGATCGGGACGAGTCGCGGAATTGTCTGCGTGATGCCCATGTCGGGAACCAGCCCCCACTTGACCTCCATGATGGACAGGTTCGCGTCCGGTGCGGCGATCCGGATGTCGGCGCCCAGCGCGATCTGCAGGCCGCCGCCGAAGCAGTTCCCGTGGATCGCGGCGATGACCGGCGCCGGCACCAGGGACCAGTCGTAGGCCACGCGTTGCGCGAAGTTGGCCACCCGGTCGCCGTCGCGTTGCAGCAGCACCCCGGTGCCACCCTGTCCGGACATGAAGCTGGCGACGTCCAGGCCCGAGCAGAAGCTCTTCCCCTCGCCGTGCAGCACCACCGCGCGAACCGAATTGTCTTCTGCCAGCTGCGCTGCCGCGTTCATCAAGCCCTCGAACATGGCTTGGTCAAGCGCATTGTGTTTGTCGGTGCGCACCATCGTCACGGTGGCTACGCCACCGTCCGCGATGCGCACGCGGACCCTGTCTTCGCTCACCCGTACGAACCTACCGCGAGAGCGTCGCCGGGCGGAGGACCACCACCGACTTGGTCCTCGGGCCCTCGTCGCGCAGCAGGGCGATCACCCGGCCCTCGGCGTCGGCGGCGGCGTAGATGTCGTCGATCCCGGCCGGCGGCAGGGACCGGCCGTTGCTCGCCGCCTCGGCCTCCTCGGCGGACAGGTCGCGGCGCGCAAACAGCAGCAGGCACGCCTCGTCCAGCGACCAGTTCAGCCGGGGCCGTTCGGCCAGGTCGTCCAGCGAGCGCGCCCGGTCCAGCCCGAAGCGCCCGACGCGGGTGCGCCGCAACGCCGTCAGGTGCCCGCCGACCCCGAGCGCGGCCCCGAGATCGCGGGCCAGCGCGCGGATGTAGGTCCCCGACGAGCAGTCGACCTCGACGTCGACGTCGACGAAGGCGCCCTCCCGCCGCACGGCCAGCACCTCGAACCGGTCGATGCGCACCGGCCGGGCCGCCAGCTCGACGGCCTGACCCTCGCGGGCCAACCGATACGCGCGCCGGCCGCCCACCTTGATCGCGCTGACCGCCGACGGCACCTGCTCGAGATCGCCGCGCAGGCCGTCGACGGCGGCCGCGATCGCCGCGTCCGTCACGCCCGACGCCGAAACGCATTGCACCACTTCGCCTTCGGCGTCCTCAGTGGAGGTGGTCTGACCCAGCCGGATGGTGGCGGCATACGACTTCGACGCCGCGGTCAGCAGGCCGAGGATCTTGGTGGCCCGCTCGACGCCGATCACCAGCACGCCGGTGGCCATCGGGTCCAGCGTCCCGGCGTGCCCGACCCTGCGGGTGGCGAAGATCCGCCGGCACCGCCCGACGACGTCGTGGCTGGTCATTCCGGCCGGCTTGTCGACCACCACGATGCCCGGTTCGGTCAAAGCACGATCCCGGTGAGCACCAGCCCCCGCTCGACGGACCACCGGCCCCGCAGCGAGGTCAACGGCGGACCCGACAGGGCCGTGCCGTCGACCAGGATCTTGGAGACGAACACCCCGGAGGTCCGCCCGCCGGGCGGGTCGAGGTCGAACACGATGTGGGCGTCCTCGAAACCGAGCCACCGCTCGGTCAGCGGGAACCAGGCCTTGTACGTCGCCTCCTTGGCGCAGAACAGGATCCGGTCCCAGTGCAGGCCATCGGGCAGCGCGGCGATCTCGTGGCGCTCCTCGTCCAGGGCGATCGCGCCCAGCACGCCGTCGGGCAGCACGTCGTGCGGTTCGGCGTCGATGCCCACCGAGCGCACCGCGGGGGCGCGGCCCACCACCGCGCCGCGGTAGCCGGTGCAGTGGGTGAGGCTGCCGACCACGCCGTCGGGCCAGCACGGCTGGCCCTTGTCACCCTTGAGGATAGGCACCGGCGGGATGCCGAGCTCGCTCATCGCGACGCGGGCGCAGTGCCGGGCGGTGATGAACTCGTTGCGCCGCTTGGCGACCGACTTGGCGATCAGCGGCTCCTCTTCGGGCAGCGGGGCCAGGCCCGGGGGGTCGGAAAACACCTCGGCGTAGGCGAGGTCCTCGGACCCCGAAGAGAGCAGGGCGTCGGGCAATACCGACGACACCAGCGTGCGGCCCGTCATCGGGATTGCCGCTGCCGCACTCGTTCCCGGAACTGCTCGGCCTGCCGGCGCATCTCGGGGGTGATCACGAAGTGACCGCCGAAGTCGTTGAGATAGCCGGGCGCGTACCGGGGATCCGGCAACACCTGGCGCAGCCAGCTGTACGGCTTGCGCCGGCGCCACTCCCGCGGATAACCCACCGACACCTCCTCGAATCGCACGCCGTCGTACCAGGTGGTGCGCGGGATGTGCAGGTGCCCGTAGACCGAGCAGACGGCGTTGTAGCGGGTGTGCCAGTCGGCGGTCCTGGTGGTTCCGCACCACAGCGAGAACTCCGGGTAGAACAGCGCGTCGCAGGGCTCCCGCACGAGGGGGAAGTGATTCACCAGGACCGTCGGTGTCATCCAGTCCAGCTCTTCGAGGCGGGCGCGGGTGGCGGCCAGCCGGTCCCGGCACCAGGCCTCGCGGGTGGGGTACGGCTCGGAGGAGAGCAGGAATTCGTCGGTGGCCACCACGTTGCGCGCCCGGGCGATGGCCATGCCCTCGGCTTTGCTCGCCGCGCCCTCCGGCAAGAAGGTGTAGTCGTACAGCAGGAACATCGGCACGATCGTGGCCGGGCCGCCGCGCTCGGTCCACACCGGAAACGGGTGCTCCGGGCTGACCACGCCCAGCTCGTCGCACATGTCGACCAGATAGTCGTAGCGCGCCCTGCCGAAGACCTGCACGGGGTCGCGGCTGGTGGTCCACAGCTCGTGGTTGCCCGGCACCCAGATCACCTTCGCGAACCGCCGCCGCAGCAGGTCAAGCGCCCACCGGATGTCGTCGGTGCGTTCGGCGACGTCGCCGGCGACGATCAGCCAGTCGTCCGGCGACGACGGGTGCAGCGATTCGGTGACCGGCTTGTTGCCGAGGTGGCCGGTGTGCAGGTCGGAAACCGCCCACAGCGTCGGCTGCGCCCCGTTTGCCGATTCGTCCCCCCTTTGTTGCCCAGCCACGACTAACCAGCCTAGCCAACGCGCCGCGACGAGCCGGTTTCCACCGGGCCCTTGCCCGCCCCGATTAGAACGTGTTCTCTTTTTACTGTGACGCCGCCAACACGACTTGTACACTCCCGGCAAGAAGGGCCGAGGCAAGACCGGGTGGGGGTAGCAGGCATCGTGTTCGCCAATCTGCGGGTGATTTCGGCGCTGGGCGCGCTGGCCACGGCGGTGGCGGTGGGGTGGCTGAGCGCCCCGCCGGGGCCGGGCGGGGCCGGGCCCGTGCAGCTGCGGTCGACCGCCCAGCCGATGGAGACCACGATGAAGAGTCCCATCGTCGCGACGACCGACCCGCGCCCCTTCGACGCGTGCGAGGACATCCCGTTCGACGCCGTACAGCGGCTCGGGCTGGCCTTCACACCGCCCGAACACGAGGACGGGCTGCGCTGCCACTTCGACGCGGGCAACTACCAGCTGGCCGTCGAACCCATCGTCTGGCGCACCTACGAACAGTCCCTGCCCGCCGACGCCGTCGAGACCACGATCGCCGGTCACCGGGCCGCGCAGTACTGGGTGATGAAGCCGACGTATCACAACAGCTTCTGGTTCTTCTCGTGCATGGTGGCGTTCAAGACCAGCTACGGGGTCCTCCAGCAGGCCCTGTACTACTCGACGGTCTACTCCAACCCGGAAGTCGACTGCATGTCCACCAACGTGCAGCGCGCCAACGACCTCGCGCCGTATTACAAGTTTTAGCCGGACAGGCGCCTAGCCTGGGGTCGTGACCACCACCCCCGCGACGACCCCCGCGGCCTCCGCCCGTCCCGCGCAACGCCGGCCGAGCCGCGCGAGCCGCGCCGGCGACGCCGCGCTCGGCCGGGCGCTGGGCCTGCCCCGGGCGACCACCGACTACACCGTGGAGCGCGTCGACGTGCCGATGCGCGACGGGGTGCACCTGGCGGCCGACCACTACGCGCCCGACACGCCCGGCCCCACCGGCACCCTGCTGGTCCGCGGGCCGTACGGCAGGGCCTTCCCGTTCTCGCTGGCGTACGCCCGGCTGTACGCCGCGCGCGGGTATCACGTGCTGCTGCAGAGCGTGCGCGGGACGTTCGGGTCGGGCGGGGACTTCGAGCCGATGGTCAACGAGGCCGCCGACGGCGCCGACACGGTCGCCTGGCTGCGCGAGCAGCCGTGGTTCACCGGCCGCTTCGCCACGCTCGGCGTGTCGTATCTGGGCTTCACCCAGTGGGCGGTGCTGCAGGATCCGCCGCCGGAGCTGGCCGCGGCCGTCATCACCGCGGGCCCGCACGATTTCAACGCCTCGGTGTGGGGAACCGGCTCGTTCGCCCTCAACGACTTCCTGGGCTGGAGCCACCTGGTCGCCAACCAGGAGGACCCCGCACGCATCCGGCAGGCGCTGCGCCAGCTGCAGGCCCGGCGCAAGGTGGCGGAGGCGGCCGGCGGGCTGCCCCTCGGCGCCGCGGCCCGGGCGCTGCTCGGCGCGGGCGCGCCGTGGTTCGAATCGTGGGTCGAAAACCCCGAGGGGGCGTTCTGGGACTCGCTGCAGTTCCGCGAGGCGCTGGACCGCGTGCGGGTGCCGGTGCTGCTCATCGGCGGCTGGCAGGACATCTTCGTGCGGCAGACGCTGCAGCAGTACGCGCAGCTGCGCGGCCGGGGCGTCGACGTCGCGCTCACGATGGGGGCCTGGACGCACACCCAGCTGCTCGGCAAGGCGCTGCCGGTCAGCGCGCGCGACACGCTGGACTGGCTCGACGCCCACCTGGGTGGCGCGCCGCTGCGCCGGCCCAGCAGGGTGCGCGCGTGCGTCACCGGCTCGGGTTGGCGCCACCTCCCCGACTGGCCGCCGGCCACCACCGAACGGGCGCTGTATCTGCGGCCGGGCGGGCACCTGGGTGAGACCGCACCACCGAAGCTCAAGGGATCGGCGCCGGCGACATTTCGCTACGACCCGGCCGACCCGACGCCCACCATCGGCGGCCCGCTGCTGTCCACGAACAGCGGCTACCGCGACGACAGCAAGCTCCCCCTGCGCGGCGACGTGCTCGCCTTCACCAGCCTCACGCTGACCGACGACCTGTATGTCTACGGCAACCCGGTGATCGAGCTGGCGCACGGCTCGGACAATCCCCATGTCGATCTGTTCGTCCGGGTGAGCGAGGTCGACGCACGTGGCCGCTCCCGCAACGTCAGCGACGGCTACCGGCGGCTGAGCGGCAAGACGAAAACCGTCCGGGTCGAACTGGACGGGATCGCTCATCGCTTTCGGGCGGGCTCACGCATCCGGGTCCTGATCGCGGGCAGCTGGTTTCCGCGCTTCGCGCGCAACCTCGGCACCGACGAACCGTTGCTGACGGGCTCGCAATCCACGCCGGCCACCCACACCGTGCACTACGGGCGCTCCCGGCTGCTGCTGCCCGTCGGGCCCGCCCTCCCGTGAGTCAGCCGACCGCGTCGCGCACCCGGCGGACAACCCGGTCCAGCTCGGCCTCGTCGCAGACCGGCGCGGCCAGCCGAACACCCGCCGGCGCAAGCTCCACCCAGCTTTTGCAGCCCGCGAACTCGGGGATGCGCTCGATGCGCACCGGCTCGGCCAACGGGATCACCGAGACCACCAGCACGGCCAGCTTGTGCCTGGGGCGGAAGTCGAGCCGGTCCGCGCGCACCGACTCGGCGGTCCAGATGTGCAGGTCCTCGATCGCCGCAAGGCCATCGGGTCGGTTGACCTCTTGCGCCGCAACGACTTTCGCCGCCGCCCGCAGCACCAGGTGATCGTCGGCGCTGTCGTGCGCCCCGGCGTCCAGCAGGTCGCGATGCTCGGGCCGGACGCGCTCGGCGTGGCTGTGCGCGACCGTCGGGAACAGCAGGAACTCGCGTGCGGCCAACTCGAACCGCTTCTCGCCGACGCCGCCCTTGCGCAGCAGCACCCGCTGGCGCCCAGCGAGCAGCGCGTGCACCACCGCGCCCCACTCCTTGAGCGCGGGCACGGTCGCGCTCCGGGTCACGTCGCCCGCGCGAGGCGGGCCAGCACCTCGGGCCGGCGCAGCGGCGGGACGGTCTTCGGCGGCTGGCGGCGCGGCGGCAAGGCGGCCAGCAGTCGGGTCGTCGCCTCGGTGACCTCGGCGACCGCGGCCTCGAAAGCGTCGGCGTTCGCGGCCGACGGGTGTGTGATGCCGCTGACCTTGCGCACATACTGGCGCGCGGCCGCCGCAACCTCCTCCGGCGTGGCCGCCGGCTGCAATCCGCGCAGTTCGGTGATGTTCCGGCACATGGCTCCACGATAAGGGCAGCACGCCACCCTCTACGGTGAACACATGACCGACGACATCCTGCTGATCGAGACCGACGAGCGGGTGCGCACGCTGACCCTCAACCGGCCGCAGGCGCGCAACGCGCTGTCCGCCGCGCTGCGGGACCGGTTCTTCGGCGCCCTGGCCGACGCGGAGACCGACGACGGCGTCGACGTCGTGATCGTCACCGGCACCGATCCGGTGTTCTGCGCGGGACTCGACCTCAAGGAGCTGGGCAGCGAGGCGGCGCTCCCGGACATCTCGCCGCGGTGGCCGCCGCTGACCAAGCCGGTCATCGGCGCGATCAACGGCGCGGCGGTCACCGGCGGGCTGGAGCTGGCCCTGTACTGCGACGTCCTGATCGCCTCCGAGCGGGCCCGCTTCGCCGACACGCACGCCCGGGTGGGCCTGCTGCCGACGTGGGGGCTCAGCGTGCGGTTGCCGCAGAAGGTGGGCATCGGCCTGGCCCGGCGCATGAGCCTGACCGGGGACTACCTGTCCGCCGCCGACGCGCTGCGCGCCGGCCTGGTCACCGAGGTGGTGCCGCACGACCGGCTGCTGACGGCCGCGCGGGAGGTGGCGGCGTCGATCGTCGGCAACAACCGGGACGCGGTGCGGGCGCTGCTGGCCTCCTATCACCGGATCGACGACTCGCAGACCGGCGGCGGGCTGTGGCTGGAGGCGATGGCGGCCAGGCAGTTTCGCACCAGCGGCGAGGACATCGCCGCCAATCGCGCGGCCGTCCTGCAGCGCGGGCGGGCGCAGGTGCGTTAGGAGGACGCGATGCGCGGCAACACCCTGCGGGCCCTCGGCGGCCTGGCCCTGGCGGCATCCACGATCGCGTCGGCGCCGCGCGCCGCGGCGCTGCCTCCCGGCTTCCCCGACCTGAACAGGTTCACCGCCGTTTCCGCGGACGGGTACGCGACGCCTCGCCAGGGCGGCGGGGCCCGCATCAGCTTCTCCGCCACACCGACCCTGGTGTGCGACTTCTACGGCGGGCCGGCGCCCGTGCCCCAACCGTCGCAGGACATCAAGTGCAGCGGCGACGCGCCCGGAATGGACGACGTGCCGTTCCCGGGCGGGGGTCATCCGAAACCGGGCGACTGCGTGGTGGGCTCGGTGAACTTCAAGGGACCCGGCTACGAACTGAGCCGCATGACCTACGGCGGGTGCGACGGCAACCCGCCCGCCCTGCAGTCGGGCGGAAAACCGCTGGGCGCGGGGCAGAAGCTGTCATACCTCAACGTGACGTGCGCGGTCGGCGCCGACAACCTCGTCGCCTGCCTGGACACCACCAGCGGGGAGCACGGATTCGTGTTGCAGCCGTCGGGCAGCTGGGCGTTCTAATCCAGGGCCGCGCGCAGCGACGCCACGGCGTCGTCGATCGAGCCGGCGGTCGAGTAGCCGGCGGCCAGCCGGTGGCCGCCGCCGCCGAACTGTGAGGCCACCGCCGCCAGATCCACGTCGGCCTTGGCCCGCATCGACACCGACCACTGCCGCGGGTCGACCTCCTTGAAGACCGCCGCCACCTCCGCCTGCTGCGTCGTCCGCACGATGTCGACGATGCTCTCGACCTCCTCCGGGCGGGAGTCGATCCAGTCCCGGTGCCCGACGACGGCGTAGACCAGCCCGCGTCCACCGGCCGCGTCGGGCAGCAACTCCGCCGAGGCCAGCACCCGCGAGAGCAGCGGCAGCCACCCGAACGGGTGGGTGTCCATCAGCGTCCGACTGATCGCGGCGTTGTCGACGCCGACGTCGACCAGCCGGGCCGCCAGCCGCAGCGCGCGGGCGCTGGCCCAGCGGAACGACCCGGTGTCGGTCGTCAGCCCGGCGTAAATGCAGTGCGCCACGTCCACGTCGATCGGCTTGCCCCACGCGTCGAGGATGTCGGCGACCATCATCGTGGTGGAATCAGCCGACACGTCGATGAAATTCGCGCTGCCGAACATCTCGTTGGACGCGTGGTGGTCGATGACCAGCACCCGGCGGCCGGGGCCGGCCAGGTCGCTCAGCTCCCCCAGCCGCTTCACGCTCGGAACGTCAACGGTCACAACCAAATCCACGTCGCGGCTCATGCCGTCGGGGCTGACCAGCAGGTGGCAACCGGGTAGCGACGCCAGCGATTCCGGCAGCGTCGCCGGCGCGGCGAAGCTCACCTCGACACCCTTGCCGCACTTGTCCAGCACCAGGGCCAGCGCCAGCCCCGCGCCGATGGTGTCGGCGTCGGGATGCACGTGGGCGACCACCGCGATCGTCGCGGCGGCCGACAGCAGCTCGACGGCGCCGGCGGCGTCCACGCGCGTCCCGACGGGCGGGACGCCGGCCAGCTCAGTCTTGGGGTTGATCGTCGTCACCGGCGTTCCCGTCGCGCGCATCGCTTGACCCCCCGGCACGGTATGGATCGGCCTCCCCGGCCGGCTTGGCACCCGAGCGCACCCGCGCCAGGTCGGCGTCCGCGGCGCGGGCGCGCTGCAACAACTCGTCCATCCGCTGCACGCTGTCGGCGGTGGTGTCCCTGGTGAACGTGAGGGTGGGGGTGAAACGCACGCCGGTGCCGGCCCCGACCTTGGTGCGCAGCGCGCCCCTGGCCCGCTCCAGCGCGGCCGCGGCGGCGGCGTAGTCGGGCTCGTCGTCGAGCGTGCGCCCCATCACCGTGTAGAACACCGTCGCGTCGTGCAGGTCGGCGGTCACCTTCGCGTCGACGATGGTGACCCCGTCCAGCCCCGGGTCCTTGATCTCGAACTCGATCGCCGAGGCGACGATGGTGAAGATCCGTTTGGCCAGCCGGCGCGCGCGGGCGGGGTCAGGCATTACGCGCGCTCCTTCTGGACCAACTCGTAGGACTCGATGATGTCGCCTTCCTTGATGTCGTTGTAGCCCAACGTCATACCGCATTCGAAGCCCTCGCGGACCTCGGTCACGTCGTCCTTCTCCCGGCGCAGCGAGGTGATCGTGAGGTTGTCGGCGACCACGATGTTGTCCCGCAGCAGCCGCGCCTTGGCGTTGCGGCGCACCACCCCCGAGCTGATCATGCAGCCGGCGATGATGCCGACCTTCGAGGAGCGGAACAGCGCACGGATCTCGGCGCGGCCCAGCTGGTTTTCCTCGTAGATCGGCTTGAGCATGCCGCGCAGGGCCTTCTCGATCTCGTCGATCGCCTGGTAGATCACCGAGTAGTAGCGGATCTCCACGCCCTCGCGGTTGGCCAGCTCGGTCGCCTTGCCCTCCGCGCGCACGTTGAAGCCGATGATGATCGCGTCCGAAGCCGACGCCAGGTTGACGTTGGTCTCGGTGATGCCGCCGACGCCGCGGTCGATGACGCGCAGCGCCACCTCGTCGTCGACCTGGATGCCCAGCAGGGCCTCCTCCAGCGCCTCGACCGTACCGGCGTTGTCGCCCTTGAGGATCAGGTTCAGCTGGCTGGTTTCCTTCAGCGCCGAGTCCAGGTCCTCCAGGCTGATCCGCTTGCGCGAACGCGCCGCCAGGGCGTTGCGCTTGCGCGCGCTGCGCCGGTCGGCGATCTGGCGGGCGATGCGGTCCTCATCGACGACCAGGAAGTTGTCACCGGCGCCGGGCACCGACGTGAAGCCGATGACCTGCACCGGCCGCGACGGCAGCGCCTCCTCGACGTCCTCGCCGTGCTCGTCGACCATGCGCCGGACGCGACCGTACGCGTCGCCGGCGACCACGGAGTCGCCGACGCGCAGCGTGCCGCGCTGGATCAGGACCGTGGCGACCGGTCCGCGGCCGCGGTCCAGGTGCGCCTCGATCGCCACGCCCTGGGCCTCCATGTCGGGGTTGGCCCGCAGGTCCAGGGCGGCGTCGGCGGTCAGCAGCACCGCCTCCTCCAGCGCCTCGATGTTGGTGCCCTCCTTCGCCGAGATGTCCACGAACATCGTGTCACCACCGAATTCCTCTGGCACCAAACCAAACTCGGTGAGCTGACCGCGAATCTTCTGCGGGTCGGCGCCCTCCTTGTCGATCTTGTTCACCGCCACCACGATCGGCACGTCCGCCGCCTGCGCGTGGTTGATGGCCTCCACCGTCTGCGGCATCACGCCGTCGTCGGCGGCCACCACCAGGATGGCGATGTCGGTCGCCTTGGCGCCGCGGGCACGCATGGCGGTGAACGCCTCGTGACCCGGGGTGTCGATGAACGTGATCGGCCGCTCGTTGCCGTCCAGGTCGACCGAGACCTGGTAGGCGCCGATGTGCTGGGTGATGCCGCCGGCCTCGCCCTCGCGCACGCTGGCTTTCCGGATGGTGTCCAGCAGCCGGGTTTTACCGTGGTCGACGTGACCCATCACGGTCACCACCGGCGGCCGGGTCTGCAGGTCCTCCTCGCCGCCCTCGTCCTCGCCGTAGGTCAGGTCGAAGGACTCCAGCAACTCGCGGTCCTCGTCCTCCGGGCTGACAACCTGGACGTTGTAGTTCATCTCGCTGCCCAGCAGCTCGAGGGTCTCGTCACCGACCGACTGGGTGGCCGTCACCATCTCGCCGAGGTTGAACAGCGCCTGCACCAGCGCGGCCGGGTTGGCGTCGATCTTCTCGGCGAAGTCGGACAGCGATGCGCCGCGGGCCAGCCGGATGGTCTCGCCGTTGCCGTGCGGCAGCCGCACGCCGCCGACGACCGGCGCCTGCATGTTCTCGTATTCGGCGCGTTTCGCCCGCTTCGACTTGCGGCCGCGCCGGGGCGCGCCGCCGGGACGGCCGAACGCGCCGGCCGCGCCGCCGCGCTGGCCGGGGCGCCCACCACCGCCGCCACCGCCGCCCGGACGGCCCCGGAAACCTCCCGGACCGCCGCCGGGTGCGGCGCCGACACCGCCACCGCCGCGGTAGTTGCCGCCGCCACCGTCGGAGCGACCGCCGGGACCGCCCGGCCGGGGCGGCATGCTGCCGGGCGACGCGCCCGGTCGCGGCCCGCCGGGCCGCGGCGCGCCGGGGCGGGGCGCCATCGGCCGGGGAATCGGCCGGTCGACGGGTTGCGCCGACGAGAACGGGTTGTTGCCGACGCGCGGAGCGCGCGGCTTCGGCATCGGACCGGGACGCGGGCCCGGCATGCCCGGTTGCGGGGCCGGCTGGCCGGCCGGCTGCGCGGTCGACGGCGGCTCCGGCC
>NZ_LZJH01000105.1:0-508 GCF_001666745.1 Mycobacterium sp. E2699
GCGACGGCGCCTGCAGCTGTTCCTCATCGACGCGGTCGGTCGGGATCGCCAGCTGCGAGCTGTCGTAGAGCAGGTTGTTCAGCAGGATCTGGCTGGGCAGCATCGGCAGGAACGGCAGCAGCGCCGAGGCGGCGGCCGCGCTGAACATGTTGCCGAAGTTGCTCGACGTGCCCATCAGCACGTACTTGATCGTGTTGGCGAAGATCCGGCGGCCCTCGGCGACGCCGGTGGCCAGCACGCCCAGGTCCTTTTCCAGCAGCACCACGTCGGCCGCGTCCTTGGCGACGTCGGTGGCGCTGTCTACGGAGATCCCCACGTCCGCGGCGTGCAGGGCCAACGCGTCGTTGACGCCGTCGCCGAGGAAGCCGACCGATCGCCCGTTGCGGCGCAGCGCGGTGATCAGCCGCGCCTTCTGCTCGGGGGAGATGCGCGCGAAGATACTGTGGTCCGCAGCGGCGCGGCCGAATTCGTCGTCATCGAGGCATTCCAGCTGCGCGCCGGTGATCGT
>NZ_LZJH01000106.1:0-1316 GCF_001666745.1 Mycobacterium sp. E2699
GCGAAAACGATAAACGTCTGGGTGAGAAGGTTTTCCAGGAACCACCCGGTGTGAAACGCCACCTCGCCGGCGTGCAGGATGCCGAGCATGAATCCGAAGGTCAAGAAGTCGAACAGCGAGTTGATGGGCCCGAACGTCAGCATGAACCTGCGGATGAAGGCGACGTTCCAGTGCGCCGGCGCATCGCGTTGCTCCTCATCGACGCGGTCGGTGGGGATCGCCAACTGCGAGGCATCGTAGAGCAGGTTGCCCAGCAGGATCTGGCTGGGCAGCATCGGCAGAAACGGCAAGAACGCCGACGCGGCGGCGGCGCTGAAGGTGTTGCCGAAATTGCTCGATGTGCCCATGAACACGTACTTGATGGTATTGGCGAAAATCCTTCTGCCCGTGGCCACCCCGGTGGCCAGCACCCCCAGGTCCTTTTCCAGCAAGACCACGTCGGCCGCGTCCTTGGCCACGTCGGTGGCGCTGTTGACGGAGATCCCCACGTCCGCGGCGTGCAGGGCCAACGCGTCGTTGACGCCGTCGCCGAGGAAGCCGACCGATCGCCCGTTGCGGCGCAGCGCGGTGATCAGCCGCGCCTTCTGCTCGGGGGAGATGCGCGCGAAGATGGTGTGGTTTTGCGCGGCGTCGACGAACCCGTCGTCGTCGAGGGGTTCCAGCTCGGCGCCGGTGAGAGTGCCCTTGGACGCCAAACCCAGGTCATTGCAGACCTTTTCGGCGACCCGCGGATTGTCGCCGGTGGCGATCTTGAGCTCGATGCCCAGTTCGGCCAGCTGTGCCAGCGACTGGCGCGCCGCGGGTTTGGGTTCGTCGGCGAAGACCAGAAAGCCGGCCAGCGTGAGGTCGTGTTCGTCGTCGGCGGTGAGCTCCGTCAGCTCGGCGGCCGGGCGGGTGGCGACGGCGACCACCCGCCGTCCGGCGGCGAACAAGTCCGCCAGGGTCGCATCCGCGGCCGCCGGCGTCCCGTCGCACCGGTCCAGGACCTGTTCGGGGGCGCCCTTGACGACGAGGAGGCGGTTGCCGTCGTCGTCGACCAACACCGACGTCGCGCGCCGCTCGTGGTCGAACGGCAGCAGCGCGACGCGGCGCACCGCGCCGCCCACCAGTTGCTGTGGCTGCGGGGAGTCCCACAGCGCGGCGTCGAGCGGATTGGCGCTCACCACACCGGATTCCGGGTCGACGTCGGTGGCCAGCAACCCGAGCCGCCGGACCGGCTCGGCCGGCGCACCGGCCGGATCGACCGCGCCGACCAGGCGGATGCGGCCCTCCGTCAGCGTGCCGGTCTTGTCGGTGATCAGGATGTCGATGTCGCC
>NZ_LZJH01000107.1:0-782 GCF_001666745.1 Mycobacterium sp. E2699
TCGTCGAGGCGTTCCAGCTCGGCGCCGGTGATCGTGCCCTTGGACGCCAAACCCAGGTCATTGCAGACCTTTTCGGCCACCCGCGGATTGTCGCCGGTGGCGATCTTCACCTCGATTCCCAGCTCGGCAAGCTGTGCCAGCGACTGGCGCGCCGCGGCCTTGGGCTCGTCGGCAAAGACGCAGAACCCGACCAGCATCAACTCGGATTCGTCGTCGGCGGTGATCGTGGACAGGTGTGGCGCCGGCTTGGCCGCCACGGCAACCACTCGGCGCCCGGCCGCGAACAACTCGGACAACGTCTGTTGAGACTGATCGGGTGCGCTCGAGCAGCGGGCCAGCATCTGCTCGGGTGCGCCCTTGACCACCAGCAGTCGCTTTCCATGGTCATCGACCAAGGCTGAGGTCGCACGGCGGATGTGGTCGAACGGCAAAAAGGCCACCCGGTCCATACCGTCGCCGACGAGCTGCCGTGCGGCGGGGTGCGCCCAGAGCGCGCCGTCCAGCGCGTTGGTCGCGGCGCCGCCCGCGGCCGGATCGATGTCACAGGCCAGCAGGGCCAGCCGCAGCACCGAGTCGTTGCGCACTCCGGCCGGGTTGACGGTGTCGACCAAGCTGATGCGGCCCTCGGTCAGGGTGCCGGTCTTGTCGGTGATCAGGATGTCGATGTCGCCGAAGTCTTCGATGCAGACCAGGCGTTTGACCAGGACCTTGGCCTTGGCCAGTTGCCGCGAGCCGGTCGCCAGGCCGGTGCTGACCACCGCGGGCATCAGCTGCGGTGTGAT